>OMJB01000073.1 GCA_900299255.1 Sphingobacteriales bacterium | reverse complement strand
CTATGACCTTCATTTAGACCAGGCGAATGAGCGGGTGCAAACCTGCGATCCGATCGGTCTAAATGAGGTCAAAGGTGGAGCCGGCGGGAGTCGAACCCGCGTCCAAACACATGCCCGATAAGCTTTCTACATGTTTATTTCTGCATTAATTGTCGGGAATTTGCCGGGGCAGAACTAACCAACATCTTCCTTATCTGCTATGGTTTTCATCCGGTGCACACAGCGGGCACCAGCCTATCCTGTTTTTTGTTGATTCGGCGGCGGGGACGGCAACTGGCAGCCTTCCCGGCGGCTATAAAGGGTGTCTAATCTCTGATTAGGCAGCCATGGCGTAATTGTATTCGCCTTGCAATGTTTGAGTATTCAGATTAACGTGCTAATTATCCAACGCACGACATGCTTACACCTACCCTGCTCTATGCTGTCGAAACCAGTCGGCCCCGTGATTCGACAGGCTCATCACTTACTATGAGCCGGTATCATACAAATTTACTAAATAAACCACTCAATAAAATGTTAATCATTTTGTATCCTTGCCAGCTAATGTCTCTGTAATATGAAAAAAGCAACTTTATCCTTACTCTTTATGCTCTGCATACTAACCACTTTTGCCCAGGCCGATAAAGATGTTACCGCTATACGCAAAATGCTGTTTCTGCAGGTCGTGGAATGGAATAAGGGCAATATTGATGGCTACATGCACGGCTATTGGGAAAGCGACAGCCTGCTGTTCATAGGGTCAAAAGGGCCCAGGTACGGCTATGCTGCCACTCTGAAACGGTACAAAGAAGCCTACCCGGACGCAGATCACATGGGCAAACTGAGAACAACAATAGTGAGCATGGACCGCCTCTCTGCCGAATATTATTTTATTGTGGGCAAGTGGGCGTTGCAGCGCAACGCCGGAGATGTAGACGGCAGTTTTACGTTGCTGCTCCGCAAAATTAAAGGTACCTGGGTGATCGTCTGCGATCATAGCAGCTGATTTGCCCGCTAGCTTCATGTATTTTGAATTACTGGTATTTTTTATACTTTTGGTTTAAACGAAATATATAACTACATGAAAAAGCTGTTCAAAATACTCTGCTGGTTATCGTAATAGCGGTTGCAGGCCTGATTACATATGTGAAAACTGCCCTCCCCAATGTAGGCGCCGCACCTGACCTCAAAATAGAAAAAACACCTGCCCGCATTGAGCGGGGAAAATACCTGGCCAATAATGTTACACTTTGCATGAACTGCCACTCAGAGCGGGATTGGACAAAATTCGCTGGCCCGGTAATAGATGGAACATTGGGAAAAGGAGGCGAAAAATTTGACCAGAAAGTAGGTATGCCGGGTGTATACTATTCAAAAAATATTACTCCAGCCGGTATCAGCCGCTACACAGACGGTGAGCTGTACAGAGTAATCACAACCGGTGTTACAAAAGAGGGCAAGCCCTTGTTCCCGCTAATGCCCTATTCTCACTACGGCCAGATGGATCCGGAAGATATTTACAGCATCATTGCTTATATCCGATCCTTGCCCTCTATCGAAAGTAAAATTGAAGAGTCTTCTTCCGATTTCCCAATGAGCATCATTCTCAATACTATTCCCAAACCAGCCACCCCCGGAAAACTGCCCAGCCCAGACAACGCTAAAGAATATGGAGCTTATATGGTAAATGCCACAGGTTGTATTGAATGCCATACAAAAGATAATCATGGACAGATCATTCCGGAGCTTGCATTCAGCGGCGGCAGAGAGTTTATGATGCCCGATGGTTCCATATTGCGCTCTTCAAACATTACACCCGATAAGCTGACCGGAATAGGCAACTGGTCGCTGGATGCATTTGTGAACCGTTTCAAATCATATGCCGACTCCGGATACAAATCACCCGTGATTCCACAGGGTGCATACAATTCTCTAATGCCGTGGACATCCTACTGCAACATGACCAGGGAAGACCTGACAGCTATTTACAATTATCTGCAGTCATTACAACCAAAACAAAATACGGTAGTTAAGTTCACTCCGGCAGCTATGGCTAAAAAATAAGGCTGTTTAAAATAGTTCCGGAATACTAATACTCTACAAACGTCATTGGGTATTTATGGGAGATGCCTACTGTGAAACAGTAAAAGTTGGTACGCAATGCCGGCCCATGTGTTGATAAGTTGGTGGGAATATAAGCATACTCTCCACTTACTACAATATTCCAGTACCTGAGGGTTGGTATACGCCATGTGGCACCAATTGTATACCTCGATAGCAGTGTAGGTAAATTATGGGTTGAATAAACGGCCATTGTATCATGCCCTGTACTTACAGGTGGCGCTGCAGCATAGGTTCCGTAGGTATTTGACACCTGATAGCCCTCTGCCAGCAACCCCAGGCCAAATGTTGTATGGAGATGAAAGTACTTGCGGTAACCGATACCAAAATCAAGCTTTGGAGAGAAAATTACGTAAGAACTTTTGTTGCGTATACTGATAATATCGCCGTCAGTAAGGCTGGCAGCCGAATTATTGTAGCTGTAACGAAAGGAGTACTGCTGATAGGATACAGCCGCACCTACATAAAAACTACGGGTCAGTTTTCCCAGCACATATCCGGTAAAAACGGGCGTAGTATAACTTTTGCCTGCTGTTGCACGGCCAAGGCCTCCTTCAAATCCGTACATGCCCTGCGAGAATGAGTGCAGCGATATCAGCGCAGCGGCAAAAGCAAGGGCAGTTATTTTCATCAGCAGAAAATTTTCAACTCAATTAGCAATTGCGGTAAGCCCCTGTCATTAATACCTAGAAAGGTTCCATCTGTTTCTGCCCGATACCGGTGGTACAGAATTGTCGGCACGTGATGTATGCGTAATACCAATAAAGAGCGAAATGTAAAAAGGATTCAGTTTGCCGGCAGGGCTGTATTCCGTGCGCGACTTGTCGTGTACATCAGTGGTTTTAGTCAGGCTGGACGGTATAAACCCGAAATCTTCAGTAAAGCTGAAGCACCATTTTTTACCCATCCTCAGATGTTCTGATAGTCCTGCACCCACACGCAATACCATTGAATTGATGTTGGGAGAAGTATCCAAAGTGCTGTCATAAGCCGATTTTACGATACCTGGGTTTTTGTCCCACTTGCGCATGGTTTCTTTACCGCTAATTTTAAATCCGGCACCAAAAGAAATGTAGCCATCTACCAAATTCTTCTTTCCTAAAAAAACAGCGAATTTAGGCGTAACGAAAATGTAACTGGTTTTGTTCAGAATAGTTACCCCTGCATTTCCATTTCCGTCTTTTGCCGAGTACTGTTCGTTGTCATACAAAATACCATAGCTCTGAAAAAAAAGATCAGCTCCTATTGCAGAGCGGCCTTTACCCTGTTTCAGAAAAGTAACGCCTGCGGCAGTACCTAAATCATAATTATAATTCAGGCTGGTACCTGCACCGCCAAAAAAACCAAAAAGAGTATTCTGGGCATGGCCTGCGAAAGTAAATAATGGCAACATTGCCGCGAGGATGAGTCGTTTCATATCCGAAAATTAAACAAATTTTTTGTTTTCAACAGCATATTTACGCAATAAACAGCTGGCCCTGTACCTGTCTTCGTGGTAATTATTATACAGGCTGTCCAGTTTTTCCAGGCATTTTGCTGCACCCCATTCGTCGCACCAGCTTAGCAGGCCTTTAGGGTAATTCACCCCTTTCGTCATTGCGGTTTCAAGGTCGGCAGCGGTGGCAACATTCAGGTGCAGGGCATCTACCGCCTCATTGATCAGCATCACTAAAATCCGTTCACATATTTCTTTACTCAGCGCAGTATCCTCTGCCGGAGCCGGGTTTTCGGCTCCCTCACTGTAATCATAAAAACCCCTTCCACTTTTCCTGCCCAACCAGCCAGCTTCCAGCAGACGATTCTGTGAGAACGAAGGTTTGTATCTGGGGTCGTAAAAAAAAGATTCAAAAACAGTTTTCGTAACTACATAGTTCACATCATGACCTATATAATCCATCAGTGCAAATGGTCCCATTTTAAATCCACCTATTTCCGTCATGGCCCAGTCTATAGTTGCTTTATCTGCAATTCCTTCTTCCATGATTCGGATAGCCTCACCATAAAATGGCCGTGCAACCCTGTTCACAATAAAGCCCGGGGTATCTTTTGCAATTACCGGCGTTTTGCCCCATTGCAACATCAGCTCCTTTGCCACGGGTATCAGATCCGGATTGGTTTGTATAGCCGGTATCACCTCCACCAAAGCCATTAATGGCGCCGGATTGAAGAAATGCAGACCCATCACCCGCTCAGGCACCCTGCATGCCGCAGCAATGGATGTGATGGACAATGACGAGGTATTACTTGCAAGAATACAATCGGGGCTTACAACAATCTCCACTTCATTAAACACAGATTTCTTAACCTCCAGCTTTTCAATAATAGCTTCTATGATCAGACCACAATGCGAGAATTCTACAATGTTGTCTGCAAATGATACTCTGCCCAGCACGTCTTCAGCCGATGTTATCTTACCTTTTTCTTGTAGTTTCTGAAGTGTGGACGTAAGGTTTTTCTTAGCCCTGTCAAGTGCCTGGTCGTTGGTATCGTACAGCACCACTTGATGCCCTGCCACTGCAGCCACATGTGCAATACCAGCGCCCATTGCTCCTGAACCAATAACGCCGATAATTGAATCCTGGTTTATTGCCATTTTTACTTCTTTTTCAAGTTTAATATGCTCCAGTCAGTCTTCTCCGCTACAATCGTATTACTCAGGTGTCCTAGTCCTTCTATTTCCATCTCCACCACATCGCCATCCTGCAGCCACTGCTCTTTGTAGTTGGGATCATTAAGTTTGCCGGTGCCATTCAGCTCCAGAAAACAACCTGTACCTACCGTACCGCTGCCAATTACATCGCCGGGTAGTATATCTGCACCATAAGCGCAACGCTCAATGATCTCAGCAAAAGTCCAGTCCATGTCTCCCACATTACCCTCACTCACCTGTATGCCATTTACCTTGCATGTCATTTTCAGATTGTAGTTATTGCCTGTATGGTTGGGCTTGGCAGGTATTTTGTAAGGCTCCAGTTCATCAGGTGTTACCAGCCATGGGCCTATAACCGTGCTGAAGTCTTTTCCTTTAGCCGGCCCCAGATTCAGCAGCATCTCTTCCATCTGCAATGTTCGGGCACTCATGTCGTTCATGATCATGTATCCGCCAATGTAGCTGTCCGCTTCTGAAGCTTTTATGTTCCGTCCTTTTTTACATATCACTATGGCTGCCTCCAGTTCAAAATCAAGTTTCTTAAAATGATCGGGCATGCACGGTATGGGGCCGGGGCCCTGAATGGCGTTATGATTGGTAAAGTAAAAAATCGGGTACTGGTCAAATTCTGCAATCATTTCCACATTGCGGTTTCGCCGTGCTGCGGCCACATGCTGGCGAAATGCATAACCATCTCTGCAGGATGTAGGATTGGGTACCGGTGCCATTATTGCCGCATCAGAAAATGATTTTCCCTGAACGGGGTTTTTGCCGTTTTTAATGTCATCATGTGTGCTTTTCATGGCATCGATTGTTGTTTCCCAGTTTTGGAGCAGCTGGGCAATTGATGCCGGCAATTGGCTATTGGCAGCATTGGTATCATACAGCATTCCATCTATAAAAAAGGCCAGCTGAGGTTGGCCATTATTGGAATAAGTAACTAATTTCATTTTGAAACTGATTTAGGCGGCAAAATTAATTGATATTACCCGTTAATGAAATCTTTCTTTCTACGGGTCCATTTATCTGCAATTGAGTAATATTGCACTTTGAAACGGGAAGTCTATGGTCGGTTACGAACAGATATTTGAGAGAAACAGGAAATGGGTAGCAGATAAGCTTGCAAAAGATGCCGATTTCTTTGAAAAACTGGCCGCCGATCAGACACCTGACTATCTGTACATAGGCTGCTCAGATAGCCGTGTACCTGCCAATGAGATCATGGGGCTGGAGCCGGGCGATGTTTTTGTGCACCGCAATGTGGCCAACCTGGTCAACAATACCGACTTGAATGTAATGGCTGTAATCAATTTTGCGGTGAAACACCTGCATGTAAAACATATTATTGTTTGCGGCCATTATAATTGCGGTGGTGTAAAAGCAGCCATGCAGCCTAAAGATATGGGAATACTCAACCCTTGGCTGCGCTCTATAAGGGATGTGTACCGTATGCACGCTGCAGAACTCGATGCCATTACCGACGAACAAAAAAGATACAACAGGCTGGTGGAACTGAATGTTATTGAGCAGGCAACGAATATTATTAAAACGGCCAACGTTCAGAAATCATTTCAGAAAAATAACTACCCCATTGTGCATGGTTGGGTGTTTGACCTGCACTCAGGCATATTGATAGATCTTGACATTAACTTCAAAGCAATTCTGAAAGACATTCAGAAAATTTATGACCTAACCGGTATAGAATCTGAGTACAATGAGGATGGTGAGTAACTGAGTTTCCCTTTACTTTTTCAGGGCACAAATACCTTCTGCGCTCCCTGCTCTACAGTAAATTTTATTTCTGATGCGCATGGATGTGCATCTCCATCGGTCTGCATTAGGTTGAGTGAAGGATGCGAAATAGTTATCTCCTTTCCACGCATATGTGTAACGTAGCGGCTGTTCATTATTTTACCGGTCATAGCCAGAAAAGAAATTACACCACCCAAAATTTTAGGGAATTTTCTTACAATAACCAGATCCAGATAACCATCTGTAAAACTGGCCACGGGCGCGATCTGAAAATTGTAACCAAACTGCTTACCGTTTGCTACGTTAACCATGAAAGCCTTTTTTGTCATCTCTTTGCCATCAATCGTGATTTTCCAGTCCCATGTTTTATACATCCAAAGATATTTTGTCACCAGCCAGCTATATACCATTAAACCCCTTCTTTCGCTTTTGGCAAACTTCTTAGAGATCAGCGCATCAAATGCCACACCGGCATTACTGATGAAGGCCTGACCATTAGCATAGGCCACATCCATATTTGTGAAAGTACCCTGATTAATAATCCTGATGGCCGCGTTGGTATCAATAGGTATTTTCATTGTCCTGGCCATACCGTTACCCGAACCTTTTGGGATGATACCCAACACTGTATCAGTGCCCAGCAAACCCTGTACCACATCATTTACAGATCCATCACCACCTACGGCTACCACTGCATAAGCCCCCTTTCCGGCAGCCTCTCTGGCAAGTACGGTACCATGTTTGGCGTATTCTGTAAACACAATTTCATAGGTATGTTTACCCTGATCTAAGTGTGTTTCAATTCCTTTCTTTATTTCCTTTTGTCGCTCAACACCTGATTTCGGGTTGATGATAAACACAACGTGCTTTTTACTCATAGTACTTGTGCTTTTAGGCTGAGGTCCATACTCACCGCATGGTGAATGATGGCGCCAACAGAAATGAAATCAACTCCGGTTTGTGCATAGGCAACAATATTATCCAGATTCATACCTCCCGATGCCTCGGTTTCATATTTTCCCCCTATTAGTTTCACTGCCTCTGCCATTTGCTCAGGTGCGTAATTGTCGAACATAATGCGATGAATATTCCCCACAGCCATAACCCTTCTTACATCGTCCAGCGATCGGGTCTCTACTTCTATTTTCAGATCAAGGTTGTTGGCTTTCAGATAGTTGTTCGTGTGCTCAATCGCTTTTTCAATTCCTCCGCAAAAATCAATATGGTTGTCTTTGAGCATCACCATATCATACAGTCCCATCCTGTGGTTTTCTCCACCGCCGATGGCTACAGCTTCCTTTTCAAATTTGCGAAACAGTGGCGTAGTCTTGCGGGTATCCAGGATCTTAGCCGGATAATCTTTTATCTTTTCCGTATAGACTTTTGTGATCGTTGCTATACCACTCATTCGCTGCATGCAGTTTAGGGCAAGCCGCTCAGCTTTAAGAATGGTATGCACAGTGGCCTGCACCTCAAATGCGATTTCGCCGTTATGTACCTGGTCGCCATCCTTTTTGAAAAAAGAAATTTCAGCATCAGGCTCCAGATACAAGAATATTTCCTTCGCAAGATCAAGTCCGGCAATTATGCCATCTTCCTTTATTTTAAGAACAGCTTTGCCTTTTGCCGTAGGTGGTATACTGGCAAGAGTTGAAAAATCTCCATTACCAATATCTTCGCCTAATGCGGCAGCTATGAATTCCCGGGTTGTCAATATAGATTATTTAAATAGCGTGCAAAATTACGAAAATTGTATAAGCCGTATGTTAAATATTACTGTCCTGATGAATTGAAGTTTGGCTCATCCGGATGATGACCATCCCAACTTTTGTGGGTAATAACAGTCGGTAAAACCTATTGTTTGTTGCAACCCTATGTCTGCAAGGCCTTGTTTAGCTACTAATCTGCAGCGGTTACCGAATTCTGTTTATGTACGACCTTGGGCAGAAATACCTTTGTTGAAAATAATTTTATGAAAAAGAAATGGTTTAAAATAGGTGCAGTTGTTATCACATTAGCCACTCTCTGCATTTTATTCTTTAGCGGCGCAGTTATGCTGCTATGGAACAGTATTCTACAGCCTGTTCTGCATGTAAGTGCAATTTCACTTTGGCAGGCAGCAGGCATTTTATTGTTGGCAAGAATATTGTTTGGCAGTAAAGGAAGGCACCGCATGTACAGAGGCCAATGCAGCAAAAGGATGTATGTGCGCTGCGAAAAAATACAGCATGCATAAAAGTGGTTGGTTCTGAAATCAGAACCAACCAGCAGTTTCTATAGTGTCAGCAATAAGGCATAAAATCATAATAATATAGGGGCTGCCGGAACAATTACCCGTTAAGAGGCCTATGTTTTATAGAGATTAAGACATGAGCTTTTTAAAATTGGTTGGGTAATACGTGGGCAAATTTGTTAGCGCTGATATGCCAGACCGAATTGTTTCCAGGTTTTTGTATGATTATACAAGTGCTGGTTAGGGTCGTTTTTGTTCGGCGATGACGTACCCGGACTACGCATACGACTGTTATTCCCCGCCATGCCGGCCGCATTGGTCATAGTTCCACTGTTATCTCCTGCGCCTTTGGTAGATGCTGCCCGGAAGCCATTTACTGCGAAACAAACACTGATAGGCTTGCCGGCATCTGTAGCTGAAAGCGAGTCCTTCCCATAAATTAACTTAATAGGTATAACTGCCTCCCACACCAATTCTTTGTATTCATCTATCCTTGCTTTTACTTTTATTCCACAGGGTATTACCTGATGCACCATAAAACCACCCGAACACTCCGTAAAACCTTCCAGCGAAAACTGATTGGCTTCCTGAACGAGGCTGTTGAGTTTTTGTTCTGATTGCTTTTTTGCCAACGATGTCTTTTGTCCATCATTCTTTACCATATCCAGAGGTTCATTTTCATTGGCCAAAGGATAGTTTATACTGAACTGCGGAGATTTTTTCCCTGTTGTATCAATGGAGACAGTAAGACCTCTCTTCAGTATTTTCACCTGGGTCATTTCATCCCCGGTCTCCATGGTTATGTACAGATTCCGTGCGTCGTTTGATGTGGCATATGCAACCATAGATTGTGCATCATAATTCGGATATGGCGATGGCCAGTCCCTGTTGTCGCCGTCAATAACCATTGGCGTCGCCTGCCAGTTACCCGGCATTGACGTTGTTTTGCCTGAATGCTTGGTACTGCTGCAGGAAATGAGCAACACGCATACTACAAGAAATGAGAATCTATTTTGCATAAGGGAATTGATATTCCTATCGTTTCGTATTAGTATGCCAAAGGTTTTTTTTCGGAATTACTTTACTCCTTTTTCCTTCAATACCGGTGTCACAAAATCTGCCAGCTCTTTTATATAGGCCGGCGAAAAATCAAACTTAATTCCTGCCGTCGTGTATAATTCTTTAAGCGTTTTTGTGTAGCCCATACTTAGCGCATTCATATAATTTTCAAGTGCCTGCTCTTTATTCAGCCTGTATTGGCGCCACATAGCCAATGCGCCCAATTGTGCTATGCCATATTCGATATAATAAAACGGCACTTCATACAAATGCAATTGCTTTTGCCAGAAGCTGGCACGGTACTCGTCTAGTCCGCTCCAGTCGGTGATACCGGTTGAGTATTCATTAAGAATAGCAAGCCATGCTGCTTCTCTCTCGGCCACAGAATGACCAGGGTGTGTATATAACCAATGTTGATACTTATCAATTGTTGCAATCCAGGGCAATACAGTGATCACGCGCTCCATCTCTTCCAGTTGAGCCCGCTGCAGTTCATTCTCGTTATCAAAGAAAACATCCCAATGCTCCATAGAGAATAGTTCCATGCTCATGCTCGCCAGCTCCGCAATTTCCATTGGGTATTCTTTGAAAGCTGAAAGCTCCAAAGGATGTGATAAGAAAGAATGAACAGCATGACCTCCCTCGTGCATCATAGTGATTACATCGCCCATGGTACCTGCGGCATTCATGAAAATAAACGGAACTCCTGTCTCTGCAAGCGGACAATTGTAACCACCGGGCGCTTTGCCTTTGCGGCTATCCAGATCGAGTCGGTTCATTTGCTGCATGGTTTCCAGGCAACCGCTGAAAAAAGGTTGCAGGCGGCTGAACACTTCCATTGCTTTTGCATTGAGTTCTTTGCCGTCGGTAAACGGATGCAGTGGCTCGGTGCCCACTGGCTCTGCTTCACTATCCCACGGACGCATTGTTGTTACGCCCAGCTTCTTCTGTTTATGTCTCATCAGCATTGCCTGAAGTGGCAGTATATGCTCACGCACCGCTTCATGAAATGCGAAACAATCAGCTATTGTATAATCAAAACGTCCCAACTCACGGAACTTATAATCGCGGTAATTTTCAAAACCGGCATTAACGGCTATTTGCTGGCGCAGTGCAAGCAACTTATCAAACAGTTCGTTGAGTTTGTCCTTTTCTTGTAAACGGCGGGCGGCCATTTTACTGAACACTGTTTCACGCAAACTTCTATCCGGACTATGCAGAAACTTTATCGCCTGCTGCATGGTGTATTCTTTACCATCCACTTCTACCGACATTGCACCAGATATCGCACCGTATTGCTGAGCCAATACACTCATCTCAGCCTGCAACGGTACATTCTCCTCTCTGTAAAGTTTTGCGGCATTGTCTACCGAACGCAGGTAAGGAAAAAATAAATTGTTATCCAATTCTTTAGTATACGGACATTCAAGCAATTTTTTATTCAGTTCAAAACCATAAGGCTTCATCTTCGGCTCTATTTCCATACAGAAATAGATAAAAGCTTCCTCCAGTTCCTTATTAGTAGTATCGCAGGTCATTTTGATCTGTCTCCAGCAGGCATCTTCGCTGATCACAGCTTCCAGCTCACTGATATTATCCAGCCATGCCATCAATTGCTCTTTATTTTCTATTGCCCTGTTTTTCAGTTCATCGAAATAAGGTTGTACGCTTTCCCAATTTGAAATTTTAAAATCAACGGGTAAAAATTTTCTTTCTTTCTGTACTAATGGAACAAATGCTCTGCTCATAAATGATGTTTCGTTGTGCAAAATACACCCGTATTGTAAACCGGAAACAATTTAGATTCTTATTTTAACTATTTATGTATTACCCAAATGATAATTTATGTTTTGGGCAGAGTGGAATTAAACATTAATATTTATGTTCTGATGCCAAATGCGGTGTTTTTAAAACAAATATGAAAATAACAGTATCACAATCGATTGATTTACAAACAATGCAACAGCTAAAATATTAATTGCTGTTATATCTATAAAAGTGATGGAAAGGATTAGTAAAACGATTTTTTTCCTATCGCTGCAGGTACTACATTTGTGTCAAGTTGTGAATTTAATGGGTTAGTAAGTAAGAGCTGCAGGATTTCCATCCAGCGGCTCTTTTCTTTTTTAGGATAATTTATTGCAGCTCTGAGTTACTTTATTTCCACCATTGTTTTTTGAAACGGCACATTCATCAATCCCCGTTGTTCAAAAAATTTTCTTTCGCACATTGCATTTAACTTAGAGCAAAATTATTTTTCTAATTTCTAAACGGGTTCCTCCTGAGGGAGCAGTGGGTATGGCAAAAACAAAAACAGCATTCTTCTGTCAGCAATGCGGATACGAGACACCCAAGTGGACTGGCAAGTGCCCGTCATGCGGTTCATGGAATTCATTTGTGGAAGAAGTAGTACAACGTGATGATAAATCGAAACCGGATGCCATGATCTGGGACGAAGGCAATGTAAAGGAGCAGCGCAAAGCACATAAGCTGGATGAAGTAGTGCACACCGGTGAAGCCAGATTGCATTCGCCCGACAGTGAACTGAACCGAGTGCTGGGTGGCGGCATCGTACCTGGCTCAGTTGTACTTGTAGCCGGCGACCCGGGTATAGGTAAAAGTACATTGTTTCTGCAATGTGCGCTTCTGTGGAAAAGCATTACAACGCTGTACGTATCTGGTGAAGAAAGTGCACAACAAATAAAGCTAAGGGCCGACCGTATTGGAATAAAAAATAATAATCTCTACCTGCTCACCGCCACCGACACAAGCACCATTTTTCAGGAGATAAAGAAACTCCGGCCCAACTTACTGATTATAGATTCTATTCAGACACTTGAATCGCCTTATGTAGAATCGGCTGCCGGGAGTGTATCGCAGGTGCGGGAATGTGCTGCCGAACTGCAGAAGTTTGCCAAAACGAGTGGTATCCCGGTTTGTATCATTGGCCACATTACTAAAGAAGGTTCAATAGCCGGGCCAAAAGTATTGGAGCACATGGTAGATACCGTGCTACAGTTTGAAGGTGACAGGCATTATGCATACAGAATACTCAGGACGCTGAAGAACCGTTTTGGATCTACTTCAGAACTGGGTATTTATGAAATGGCAACCGGAGGTATGCGCCCGGTAAGCAACCCATCTGAACTGCTGATGTCTCAGCACGATGAACCACTGAGTGGCATAGCTATTGCCGCCACTATGGAAGCCTCTCGGCCTCTGATGATAGAAGTACAGGCTCTCGTAACCACAGCCGTGTACGGCACCCCCCAGCGTACAGTCAGCGGGCTCGACCTGCGCCGGCTGCAACTGTTGCTGGCCGTACTTGAAAAAAGAGGCGGATTCCATTTTGGTGCCAAAGATGTGTTTGTGAATATTGCTGGTGGCATAAAGGTGGAAGACCCATCAATTGAACTGGCATTGGTTTGCGCCCTGCTTTCATCTTATGAAGACAAAGCCTTGCCATCTAATATATGCCTGGTAGGCGAGATCGGGCTCAGCGGAGAGATTCGCGCCGTGAACCGTATAGACCAGCGGATTGCCGAAGCTGATAAACTGGGTATGGACGTCATCTTTATTCCCAAAGCAAATGCCAAAGGGCTTGATAAAAAGAATTATAAAATAGAGGTTAAAACTGTGAACAAGGTAGAGGATGTGTATAAGATGTTGTTCTGAGCAGTCTTTCGGGATTAATATCGGTTGGTATACCTTACAATTCGATGGCTATTTCGGGTCCGGAGTAAATGATATTTTTCTTACTTCTCCTTTAAAAAGTCGAAATGAGCTCTGCTGTACTCAGGCATAGATACCCGCTCCCGCAGATTTTTAAAGGTCTTATACGGCCCGTCACTGATAAATGTATTGATGACCCATGCCGGTACCGAGCCGGCCGGGTCAAATTGAATTGAGTAATCAATTTTTACGGCGCCATCTCCCTGCGAGGTTATAACCCAATGTGATATTGAAAAAGTGACACGAACCTTCTTAGCCATTTCCGGCAGCATCCCTGGTTCGCAGTGCGAATCAATAACTAGTATACCGAGCGACGGCTGAGACATTTTGAAATTGACAACAAAATCCCGGTTGCTTGCTGGCCATGGTGCGCTTACTTCTGAATAATACACAAACTCCATCGGCCCCATACGCTTTAGTATGCTGGCCTCTTTAATGTTATATACCCATTGCGGATGCCGGCTTACATCAGACAACAGAGCTGCCACCTGCGACAGATTTGCTTTGATCGTCATTTCTGCTTTCACCATCCTGAAATCCGAACCCGGAACCGCAGCTGTATATACTCTGATTCCGTCTTTGTCTTTTTTCAATACCCATTCTGGCTCAGCAAAGGCATAATAGCCAGAAATGAGTGTTACAAGAAAAAAGAAAATTCGTTTAGCAGCCATAGTTGTTGTGAATGGTATCCAAATATATGCCCTCCAATCTCAATTTTCAAAAACTACGTATTGCTATACTTTACAAAAAAAAGTCCCTCATTGAGGGACGCCAGGCTGTGAATTTGTAATATTTTTTATGATGCCTGTTTCAGTTCACCATGTTCGCTGATGATTACGTTGCCCTGCGCATCTTCAGGAACTGCTTCCTGTGCGCTGGTAGGCATCACAATCTGGATATCAGTAATATCTTTCAGTTGTGGTAATTGTGATGGTGAATTAATACCCAGGTAATCCATGAAATTTTTCGAAGTGGTATAAATAAGTGGCTTGCCTACCATGTCCTCGTTGCGGCCGGCAATAACAATCAATTCTTTTTCCAGCAGTTTCTGTATACTGTAATCTGCGCTCACACCCCTTATATATTCTATCTCGCTTTTCGTGATAGGTTGTTTGTATGCTATAATAGAAAGAGTTTCCATAGCGGCATGCGACAGCTTTTTGATATGCTTGTCACCATTGAGCTGTAAAATAGTTTTATGGAATGCTTTCTTTGTAAGGAACTGATAGCCTCCTCCTATCTCACGCAACTGGAACGGATAATAGGCAGCATCATATTTTTCGCGTATTGCTTCCAGGCAGGTAGCTATACGTTCTGTTTCAATAACTGTTTCCAGAGCCTGGCCAAGCAGCTCAGTCATTTCAATCTGGGTAAGCGGGCGTTCGCTGGCAAATACCAGAGCCTCCACATGCGACATTAATTGTTCGATATCCATTCTCTTCTATTTTTCTGCTACCGAAATTACTCTATCTGCCGCATCAATAAGAACAAAGTAATGCACAGATGTGAATAACTAACGCCCCGTTTTTCCTGTGTTCGGCAGATTGGATATGTACGTTTTAAGGCAATAGGAACGCTCCCGTTTTCCCATCAGTTTAAAAATATCTCACCATTGTTTTACTGATGAATTATCTTTGTTTTCAACACTGAATCCTTTGCAGAACAACATCACTTCACCATATAAACCGAATTTCCTTCCTGGCAGAGTCAGCCATCCTTTACTGATGTTCTGCCTCTTCTGGATGGTGATATTTGGTTTGTACTACCCTGCGGCAAAGGCCGGCTTTGTGGCCGACTATACCGGCTGGCTCGATCAGGTTAAAAATCACAGTTTCCGCGAGTTTATCAACCGCACCCATTTTCAGGCAAAGAGCTTATACCAGTTCACACAGTTCAATACCTGGGTGTTGTATAAACTGCTGGGTACCAGCCAATGGCTTTGGCACCTCGTTTTTGTTACCCTGCATGCGCTAAACGGTTATCTGCTGTTGCTATTTTTCTCACAACTGATGAATCACGCAGGCGTAAAGAACAGTAATACAATAGCCTCTGCCGGGGCGCTGCTCTTTTGCGTTTCTCCCTATTTTTCTGAGGTTATTGTATGGGAACCCTCATTCCACTTTCTGCAGGGGCTCCTGCTCATTATGCTGATATTGCTCTGCGTACAGCAATTTATAATGACCGGAAAAAGAAAGCCTGCCATCGCTGGCCTGCTCTTGTATTTTCTTTCTCTTTTTTCGCTTGAGATCTTTTACATCACTCCCTGGCTAGTGGTAACGCTTTGTTTTTTTTACGGTTCATTCGATAATAAAAATGCAAAGCATGCTGTTATGTGGTCGTTCATGCCCATGGTAGCAATGGTGGCAGTGCGGTTTCTCACATACCGTATATTATATGGCGACTGGGTCTCCCGTATCGGATCCGGCGCAATTAACATGGTATCTCCCGAAAGCTTCGGTAAACCGATTAAGTACCTGTTTCATTTGCTGTTCCTGGGGCGGTTTATGGAGCCAGCCACACGGCAGGATATCTATGCATATTGCGATAACCTGGCCGTTATTGCATTGTTTTATGGCATATGCGGGCTCTTGTTTTTAGGTACTGTACTCAGCTTAAAAAAAATGAGCGGAAAAGCTAAAACAACAGCTCTGCTCTTTGTATGGATGATGATGGCTCTTCTGCTGCTTACGCCCCTTTGGTTCCAACCTGATATGCTGGTCTGGTTCGACCGGTATACCTACTTTGCCGGTGCTTTCTTTTATATGCTGGTAGCTGTTTCTGTCTCATTTATTACAGTTAATTATGTGAGCGCAGGCCTTGTGGCTTTGTTTGCACTGGTAAATGTGCGGTTCACCATCAAGGTATCTCGGCTGTGGGGCAAATCTGGGCGTATTGTGTCGTCGCTGGTATACAATATACCCGACGACAGAAGCAAAACAATGATACTGCTGAACCTGCCACAGTGCATGCAAGGCGTGCCTATGATAGGCGCCGAAAAAAACAGCGAATTCAAACTCATGCACGACTTGCTGGTACCAGAGAAAATACTCACCAATACTGTATACGATGCCATTGCTTACAATATGCTCACACCTACCGACGGTGCACATGTAAATGTGATCAACGACAGTATGATAAAAGTGACCCTGAATCAATGGGGTACCTGGTGGTGGATGGAAACCAAGGGTGGCTACAGCTACTGGGCCAGCGATTATAAACTGGATCTGAAAGACCCGGGGCACTGGTACATCCTTACACTCCGAAAACCAGCTGATCAGTTTATGCTTCTGTTCAACGTGGGCGACCAGTGGAAAACGGTGGACATGAGTAAGAAAGAAGTGGATCAGAACTAATTAGATCGCCCTTTTCGGAGATGCGTTTGTACCTTTGCACCGTGAACGATTTTTCATCTGAAATATTTTTTAGAACTGCTAGAAGTGGTGGTAGCGGTGGCCAGAATGTCAACAAGGTGGAAACCATGGCAGAAGCCTTATGGAATGTGGCTTCTTCTCGCTTTTTTTCAGACGAAGAAAAACAACTGATTCAGGATAAACTAAAGGCAAGAATTAATAAAGACGGCAATCTCCATGTTAAAAGCAGCGAAACCCGCTCACAACTGGAAAACAAATTACTCGCCAGAACCAGGCTGGAGGAACTTGTTGCTAAAAGCCTGACCAAACCCAAAAAACGAAAAGCTACCAAACCTACTAAAGAGGCTAAAGAGAAAAGGCTGGACAGCAAAAAGAAAGATTCTGTGAAAAAAGAGCTGCGCAGAAAACCCGCTGGTGATTAGGAGGCCTGTATTTTCCACTCACTTTTCAGCAGGCCAAGTACAACCAAGTCCTCGGTTATTCCATTCCTCACGAAACTCTGCCTTATTACTCCCTCTATCGTGAATCCAAGTTTTGCTGCTACGCCGGCACTTCTTTTGTTCGCAGCAACAAAATGTATTTCTATCTTATTGAGTGGCAGTTGCTCAAACAGGTAGGCAATAAACTTATTCAGTGCTTTACTGATAATCCCCCTGCCTTCATATGGGGCTGTGATCCAATAACCTATCTGCGCGCGCTTTATATCCGGCTCCCATTTATGCATGCCCATACCGCCAATGATTTTATTGTTCAAAACTATTGCCAGAGCCAGCCCTTCCTGATTGTTGAGCTGCTGGTGCGACTGCTCTATAAAACTCAGTGAGTGTTCGGGTTTGGTTGTTTTGCTTACCCAGTTCAGCCAGGGATGCAGGTGTTGTCGTGAGCTGTCAATCGCGTCAAACAAATCTGCGGCATCAGATGGTTCAAATGTTCGCAGCAATAAAGTTTCATCAACGGGTATAGTTACCAATGTGGGTCGGTTTCTCTTGTTAACTACATTATTTTGAAACAGGGTTTAGTTTCTCCCACATCTCAGGTATCCGCCTGATCCATGAGAGTTCCTTCATCTTGGTTTTTGCATCCTCTACCGGTGATCCAAAATAAATCTTTCCTCCCTCCAGGCTGGCGGGTACCCCGCTCTGGGCATATACTACAGCACCCTTGCCTATGGTCAGGTCTTTACTCACACCCACCTGTCCCCACAATATCACTTCGTCCTCTATAATGGCTTTGCCGCCTATGCCCACCTGCGCCGCAAACAGGCAGTTCCTTCCTATTACTGCACCATGACCTATATGTATGTGGTTATCCAGCTTGGTACCCTTGCCTATTATAGTATCTCCGCTTACCCCTTTGTCTATTGTGCATCCTGCGCCTATTTCCACATCATCTTCAATAATCACCCTGCCGCAGCTCACCAGTTTATCGTACTGTACCTCTCTTTCTTTTCTTCTTTT
>OMJB01000072.1 GCA_900299255.1 Sphingobacteriales bacterium | reverse complement strand
ATCAGATTATGGATAGCTTCAGTACTTTCTACCGTTTCTTCAATGTGCTGGGTTTTCCAACCTGAATTCCAAAAAAAATCCCTTTCACCACTCATATGGCAAAAATAGGGAAGAAGTTTGAAATTTATTTGTTCTTTTTAGAAGTTTTTAGTCACAACTACTTACTTCTAACAGGGCTTGCTGTATTATTAAAAAAATAACTGGTATGGCTTGTCAACCGTTAGTTTTACCTTCCATACTGATAGAAAACATATTGGGTGAATTTGTAGTTGCAGCAGGATTAATCCGAACGAATCGAAGGTTTTACAGCGAATAATTCACAAAAGACGCTTATTAAAAATGATGGCATTGTTACGGTAAACAAAAATCTTCAATCACAGAGTGTTGAATAAAGGTATTACTAACAAAAAAAGGTTTGTGCCGTACTAGTATAGAGGAAAATAATAGTTACTTTTGCTGTATATAACACAACAAAGAATGCAGATAGCGATTATAGGAACGGGCTATGTAGGTTTAGTTACTGGCACCTGTTTTGCTGAAACAGGTAACAACGTAATTTGTATAGACATTGATGAGAAAAAGATAAATAACTTAAAGCAAGGGATATCCCCGATATATGAACCGGGGCTAGATGTGTTGCTGGAAAGAAATATTAAGGAAAAAAGGCTTCATTTCACTACGTCTCTGGCAGATGGAATCAGGGATGCCAAAGTGGTATTTCTTGCATTGCCGACACCCCCAGGCAAAGATGGTTCGGCAGATTTGCAATATGTGCTTGATGTAGCCGGATCGCTGAGCAAAATCATTGCCAAATATACAGTGGTGGTTAATAAGAGTACCGTCCCTGTAGGGACTGCTGAAAAAGTGCATAATGTATTGATTCAGAGTTTGTTACCTGATTTGTTTGATGTGGTTTCTAATCCCGAGTTTCTGCGGGAAGGCGTAGCAGTGGAAGACTTTTTAAAGCCGGACAGGGTGGTGATAGGAACTTCCTCAGAACGTGCCAAAAAAGTGATGGATGAGTTGTATCAGCCATATCTGAGGCAGGGCAATCCTATATATTTTATGGATGAGCGATCATCTGAAATGACTAAGTATGCAGCGAATTCTTACCTCGCCATGCGTATTTCGTTTATGAATGAGATGGCAAATCTGTGTGAAAAGACGGGAGCGAATGTGGACTGGGTGCGCATAGGTATGGGTGGTGACAGCCGCATAGGCAAGCGATTCCTGTTTCCGGGAATAGGGTATGGCGGCAGTTGTTTTCCGAAGGATGTAAAGGCACTGGCATTTACTGCACAGGAAATGGAATACGATTTTCAGCTGGTAAATACCGTAATGCGGGTCAATGACCGTCAGAAGCTGGTATTAGGCAATAAGGTAAAGAATTATTTTGGGAATGACCTGTCAGGGTACACATTTGCCATATGGGGACTTGCTTTTAAACCAGAAACAGATGATATCCGTGACGCACCGTCTATTGAGCTGATCAATGAACTGCTGGAGGCGGGTGCTCAGATCAGGGTATTTGACCCTGAAGCTATGGATAATGTGAAACAGATAATGGGCGACAAGATTTACTACGCTACTGATCAGTATGATACTATTACCGGTGCCAGTGCGCTGATAGTGGTAACTGAATGGAGTGAGTTCCGCAATCCTGATTTTGAGCGAATTGGCAATGTGCTGATACATCCGGCTATATTTGATGGCAGGAACCTGTATGCACTGGAAAAGATGCAGGAATTGAGTTTTTATTACGAAAGTATTGGCAGGAAAGTAATTCATCCAAAAGTGCATGATACGCTTGCTGTCAGAAAAGGAGGTGAGATCCGTGAGAGGGGAGTGATGGACTAATGGCAGTCGTCTAACAATATTTCATTCATCGGCTTGTAACAAAACAGGCTAGTTATATTAAGTGATATGGCAAAACGAATACTGATTACTGGTGCGGCTGGCTTTTTAGGATCGCACCTTTGCGACAGGTTTATCAAGGAAGGGTATGAAGTGATAGGTATGGACAACCTGCTGACAGGAAACATTAAGAACATAGAGCACCTTTTCCCCCTTAAGGAGTTTAGTTTCTTTCATCACGATGTGACAAAGTTTGTACATGTGCCTGGTGATATAGATTATATTCTTCATTTCGCATCCCCTGCCAGCCCAATTGATTACCTGAGGATGCCCATACAGACGTTGAAGGTTGGTGCGCTGGGTACACATAATCTGCTGGGGCTGGCAAAATCAAAAGGGTCCAGGATACTTGTAGCGTCTACGTCTGAAGTATATGGCGACCCATTGGAACATCCGCAGACAGAGGAGTACTGGGGTAATGTAAATCCGATAGGCCCACGCGGAGTTTATGATGAGGCAAAGCGGTTTATGGAAAGCATTACGATGGCTTATCACACTTTTCATCAGGTGGAGACAAGGATCATCAGGATATTCAATACCTATGGCCCGCGCATGAGGCTCGATGATGGCCGTGCGTTGCCTACATTTATGAGCCAGGCGTTGCGTGGTGAGGATATTACCGTATATGGCGACGGATCTCAAACCCGTTCATTCTGCTACGTAGATGACCTGGTGGAGGGCATTTACAGGCTGTTGCTGTGCGATTACAGCAGGCCGGTGAATATTGGCAATCCATCTGAGATTACCCTGCTGGAATTTGCGGAAGAAGTATTGAAGCTGACCGGTTCTAAGTCGAAGATTGTATTTGAGCCTCTACCTCAGGACGATCCGAAACAAAGGCAGCCCAACATTACCAAAGCGCAGAATATTCTCGGCTGGGAACCAAAAATTGATCGCCATGAAGGGCTGAAGCGTACACTCGCTTACTTCAAAGAGCACATTTAAAAGGAATCTATTCAGCTGAACCGGCATCGTCTGGTTTTTGAAACAATCGTCTGTTTGCCTGTGTTTTCAGCTGAAAGGTTGTGGATTGTAATGCACTAATTTCAATCGGTAAATGGGCTGGTTATAGCTTATAAAAAAAGAAGGAAATTGAATCGCGATTCAATTTCCTTCTTTTTTATTCCAACCGGTAAAAATTATCAGTTGATTTTGACTGAGTAAGCTTTTTAGTTTTCACTCAATTTACTCCTACTACCTCCTCATCGGACCACTGTTTTCCCTCTGAGTTGACTGATGCTCTGCGGGCGCTGGCTGAGAACGTGCAGGAGGCGCAGGCTGCTGGTATCTTTGAGGTTCCGGTCTGCTGTTCTGCGGTGGAGAAGGTTGTTGGTACCTCTGAGGTTCCGGTCTGCTGTTCTGCTGTGGAGCAGGCTGGTGGTACCTCTGCGGTTCTGGTCTGCTGTTCTGCTGTGGAGCAGGTTGCTGGTATCTCTGAGGTTCCGGCCTGCTGTTCTGCTGTGGAGCAGGCTGTTGGTATCTCTGAGGTTCCGGTCTGCTGTTCTGCTGAGGCGCAGGCTGCTGGTATCTCTGAGGTTCCGGCCTGCTGTTCTGCTGAGGAGCAGGCTCATTAAACCTGCGTGGTTCCTGGCTATTCTGCTGCGGAGCAGGCTGGTTGTACCGCTGATTAGCCGGATCATTATACCTGCGCGGATCGGGGTTATTCTGCTGTGGGGCAGGCTGGTTGTACCGCTGTGGAGCCTGGTTGTTCATTCCGGGTTGACTGGTGTTAGCCGGCTGCCTGTTCATTCCGGGATTGTTGGCATTTTGCCTCTGTATCTCCTGCCTGAACTGTGGTTGCCTGTTAGGTTCAATGTTTGCTGCAGATTGAGGCCTGCTATTAATAGCTCTTGGAGCCTGTATAACATTACCCGGACGGGCATTGCTGCTTGTATTTCTCTGTACCACTGGGCGATAAATGCTTACCCTGTTGCCAGCCACTGAAGGAGCCCCGGGCCTGCTGGTCTGATTGACACGATAGACCTGTACCGGCTGGTGTGTAACCCTTTCAATATCATTACAGCGCGGACCATAGTTGTACCTTACGTTGGTACGATTGTCCATGTAGTAATTATTGATAATGGTGGTTTGCCTGAAATAAGTTAAATTGTAAGCAGGACCTCTCCAATGACGGAAGCAATCGCGTTCATACATATAGTGCGGTTCCATAAAAATCCACCAGCTTTCTGGGCAGTTAAAACTTACACCTATTGTTATTCCAGGACCCAATGGAGCCCAACCACTATAGCCACCTCCATAACGCCAGGTTACCCATGCCGGAGCCCACTCATAACCTGGAATCCAAACCCAGCCGTAATAAGGATCGTATGTCCAGCGGCCGTAGTGATAACATGCCCATCCCCACGGATCTTCTGATACCCAGGTATTACCATAGTCGGTCATTACCCAGTGGCCGCGGCTGCCGTAGGGGCGGAAATCGCCGTCTTCGTTAGGAACCCACACGTTGCCGTATTGGGGGTCATAGACCCATTGGCCATAGGGGGCGAGGTTGTCGTAAAAATCCTGGTAGGAAACCTCAATATCCTGAGCCTGTGCTTTTTGCCCGGCAGTGCCTATAAGCAATAAGCTTAATATTGACATGCCAATCAGTAGTCTTTTCATTGTCTGTGTTTTAATTTAAAACTAATAATTGTAACTATCCAATCTACGCTCCAAATTTCCCCAACGAAACGTTAATATGAAATCGGGTGGGGCAGCCATTGGAGCGGTAATTATAATCTGGTAAAACTATTTTAATGTAAATGTAACTATGATATGCATGAATTCGAAATCGGCTAAAAATTTAAAACCCCTGATAAACTAAATTACCAGGGGTTTCTATATCTAAACAGAAAGTACATTAAGCGCTTACAGCCAGCAATTCGGCAATTGTTTTGCCAATATCAGCGGGGCTTGCAACAACCTTTATACCGCACTGTGCCATGATTTTCATTTTTGCAGCAGCTGTATCATCGGCACCACCAATAATAGCACCTGCATGGCCCATTCTGCGGCCCGGAGGCGCGGTCTGGCCAGCGATAAACCCAACAACAGGTTTGCGCATATTGTCTTTTAGCCAGGCAGCGGCTTCTGCTTCCATGTTGCCACCAATCTCGCCAATCATAATAATGGCGTCTGTTTCAGGGTCGTTCATAAACATTTCTACTGCTTCTTTGGTAGTTGTGCCAATGATAGGATCACCGCCAATACCTATCGCAGTAGAAATACCTAATCCTGCCTTTACTACCTGATCAGCAGCTTCGTAAGTAAGCGTACCCGATTTTGAAACCACACCCACGCGGCCCGGCTTGAATATAAAGCCTGGCATAATACCCACTTTTGCTTCGCCGGCAGTGATTACACCTGGGCAGTTAGGGCCAATGAGCCTGCAGTTTCTGCTTTTGATGTATTCACGTGCCTTTACCATGTCCTGTATCGGAATGCCTTCGGTGATGCAGATAATCACTTTAATACCGGCATCAGCTGCTTCCATAATTGCATCAGCCGCAAATGAAGGTGGTACGAATATGATAGAAACGTCGGCACCAGTGCCATTCACGGCATCTTTTACAGTGTTGAATACAGGTTTGTCGAGGTGGGTAGTTCCTCCTTTTGCCGGTGTAACACCGCCTACAACATTAGTGCCGTATTCGATCATCTGGGTAGCATGGAAAGTGCCCTCTGTACCGGTAAAACCCTGTACGATTACTTTTGAATTTTTATTGACTAAAACAGACATGTAGAATAGATTGTTTATTGCGGGTGCAAAGGTAGTCTATATGTGTGCATTTCCAAAAATGAAGCAAAGCTATTATGCGGGCATATTTTATATTTATAAAAAACAAAAGTGTTTATTGGAGAAGGCTGATATATTGGTGATTTGCTTTTGCGAAATGGTAGGAATTGTATTGCAGTATATCGCCAATATCAGGTTGCACACTGACCTACTTTTTACAGTGGTGGCAAATATTTTTTTACCGATTCTCTAACGAAAAGAGTTAGTCATTCGTCAATGAATGCAGACGAATCTATTAACCAAAAAAATTAAGAAAATGAAAAAGACAATTTATCTATGCCTGTTAGCTGTTGCCCTAATATCGCTAACATCAAAAAGGCTGGCGGCGCAAACAATTTCATCGTACACTGATATGCCGTTTTGCGCTTCAGCATTCGATAGCTCTTATGTTATTGAGAGCGGTTATGTAACCAATGACAGTATTATCGTGTACAATGGAGATGGCACCTCTGACATATTTGCGCCCAGTGGTGTGAGCGGAGGAACGGCTTACTACTATCCTTATCACTTGTACGGGGCGCCGGGTACGTATTCAAAAAAGATTGTGCTTCAGTCAGGAGGGGTGAGGGTAGACTCAGTAACTTATGTTTATGTATGGGAGCCATGTGAACTGATTTATCTGGACTTTTATGCTGACAATAACAGCAACTGCGTGCAGGATGGAGGAGATACCTGGCTATACAGTGGTGCTGCCACAGTTAGGGTAGATTCAGCCGGAGTGCCGGTAGATACGCTTACATCTCCGTGGGGATGGTATTATGTAGCAAGGGGATCTGTAGGTACTGTTTATACTTTTACGTTACTTACCAATCCGTCAGGTTTCCTTCCTACATGTCCGTCTACTGGGTCTGTATCTGTGACCATAACCTCAGCTTACGGATATGCCAGTGCAGAAATAGGTTTTCAGTGCGATCCATCGGCTTGCCTTGACAATGCAATTCATGGCAGTAACAGTGTTGCAATAACAGGAGCCAGAACAAATATTCAATTTACAACTTCCAGATGCGCTACCGGCACTGAAACAGCAACCGTTACTTTCAGCCCCAAATACAGTGTCTCCTCAGTGTATGGAGCTTCTTCCTACACAGTGTCGGGCAATGTAGCCACAATAAACGTGAGTGGCTTATCGGCTACAAATCCGGTTTGGGTGTCTGTTTACTACAGTCCGGTAGGCACATTAACGCTCGGTGATACTGCCAAGACTACTATTACTATCCCAACCGCAGGCGATTGTGTACCAGGTAATAATACGGTAATATCAATTGATACACTGCGTTCATCTTATGACCCTAACCACAAGACAGTTATGCCAGTGACTAATGTGGCAGCTGGTGGTAAACTTGAATATATGATTCAGTTTGAGAACACAGGTAATGATACAGCGCACAATATACATGTAATGGATACACTCTCTGACAATTTAGATATCAACACAATCAAAGTAACAGGAGGTTCTGCACCATGTAAAATGATGTTGTCTACCTGGGCGGGTCATAATGTTGTGAAGTTCGATTTCCCGGGCATCAACCTGCTTGATTCTTCTCATCATGGAAAGTGT
>OMJB01000071.1 GCA_900299255.1 Sphingobacteriales bacterium | reverse complement strand
CAAAATAATGAATAATTTTAACTTCAGCATTCCTTTGCAAAATTGCACCTTTTTTGCCGAATTTAGGCATGAGCCACAGGGCCATTCCCAATTCCATAAAAAACGGCCTATATTTACAAGCAATATGGATTTAAAGAAATTCAGAGCCACTGCCGCCCGCAAAAGAAAATCGCTATCTGCTTTCCTGGACAAATTAGACACACTGGTACCCGAAGACATGCCAAAAATTGTGGCTAAGGCGGATGCTACCGTATGGCAGGATATAAACTGCATGGACTGTGCCAACTGCTGCAAAACGATGACGCCCACCTTTACAAAAAAGGACATCAAACGGATATCGGCACACTTGGAAATGGAGCCAAAGGCGTTTATGGATAAATGGCTGAAGAAAGAAGAGGATTCGGGTGACTGGGTAAACAAGATTCAACCCTGCCAGTTTCTGAAGAACAACAAATGCTCTATTTACGAAGTGCGCCCGGCAGACTGTGCTGAATTTCCGCACCACAACAAGAAACCATTTGACGCTTACAACGATACTTTCAAAAACAATCTGCCGCATTGCCCGGCTACCCTGACCCTGGTGGACCGTGTAAAGAAAATTGTGGAGAAGGAATATGAATGGTAAGTGCTGAAAGCCGAAAGGTTTTTTACATTTACAGTGCCTGAAACTATGACGCGCTGGTTTAAGAATTTTTTCGGACTGCTGAAAGAAGCAGGAGTTGAGTTTGGAGACGACCACGCCACCAAACTTAGTGCATCGCTTGCCTATTTTACTATTTTCTCCATAGGGCCGCTGCTGCTGGTAATCATTACCATACTGGGATTTGTGTATAAGAAGGCCACTGTTACAACTGAGATTTTCGAAAGAGTTAGTTCGGTGATAGGTAAATCGGGTGCATCTGCGTTGCATAATATACTCAACAACATGAGCAGGCAAACACATACTACCCTGATAGGAACCATAGGTATACTTGTGTTCATATTTGGTGCAACAACAATTTTTTCAGAGATACAGACTTCTATCAATTATATATGGTCTGTAAAAGCCAAGCCTAAAAGGAGCTGGCTGAAGTATATCATTGACAGGCTGATATCACTGCTGCTGGTTGTTATTATGGGTTTTATCATGATGATCACCATTGTAGCGAATGTGGTGATAGACCTGATAGCCGGCCGCCTGCATCATCTGCTGGGTGATGCTGAAATTGTGTTGCTGAAGGGCGCCAACTTTGGTGTGCTGTTTCTGATAGTGACACTTGTATTCACTATTATATTCAGGGTATTGCCTGATGCGCGCATTCATCTGAAAGATGCAATAGTAGGAGCGGTGTTCACGAGTGTATTATTCCTTATCGGGAAATTCCTGATAAGCTATTACCTGGGGTTTGCCAAAAGCCTGAATGCTTATGGTGCGGCTACTTCTATAATACTGCTGCTGACCTGGATATATTATTGCGCTATGATTCTTTACTATGGCGCTGAGTTTACCGAGGTGTATGCCAAAAAATATGGGCACGGCATTACTGTCAGCAAAAATGCGGTGCATATTTTCAAACACGAAGCACAGATACAGACTCTGAAACACCAGGACTCTGCGCCCGGTAAAAAGGGAGCCTAACCTCGCTGCCTGCTCAGAAACAACTGCTTTACTCCGCTTATAGAAATAAACCGGAACATAAATACCAGCAGGGCAGAAAGCAGGCCAAATATAATGAGGCCAATTGTCCAACTGAAATGCAGCAGCGTAATACCAAATGCAGCTGCCGATATGAGGCAGAGAAAAAGCAAATGTGCCATCACCCACTTTGTTTCTATACTCACCTTTAGTTTTCTTACACAAAAAATTATGTACCCGATTCCTGCCAGGCTTTCTGTAACGGCACAGGCGATTGCTGCGCCCAGCGCCTGCCTGTGCTGAATGAGATAGATATTGAGCAATATGTTTATTACAGCACTTACAAAAGCAACAAGGCTTAATATCTTCAGGTCTCCATTGGCAGTAAGCAACGTAGAGTACACATACATAATACTAAAGCCGGGAAAAGCCGCCATTACCCATCCGAATATGAGCCCCCACTCAGGTGTGGCTGCCGGATACAATAGCTGCATAATGGGTACGCCAAAAAAAACTGCTGCCACTGAAACTATAAACGATACCGGCAACATAATATTTACACAAAGCTTAACCAGCTGATTCACATCTTCATTCTGAGAGAGCATTTTGCCAAACAGCGGCAGTAGTACAGCCGCAAACATGGAGCCAAACATATTGATACTTACATCGAGCAAGCGGTATGAGGCTGCATAAATGCCTGCCTGCTCTGCACCGGATATCCATTTAAGCAGCTGCATATCTGCACGGATATACACAGACATGAGGAAGATAAACAGAGCATATGGAAAACTGTCTTTGATGATTCTGAAGATAGTGGGACCATGAAACGACAGGCGAAGCCGGATCTCATGAATGTGACTGAGCACCAGGTAGGCAATTATGCAGGCAGTGAAATAACAGGCTATCTGTGCTATCACAAACCACTCGATGCGGAAGTGGCTTGCAGTGCCGGGAAAAAACAACAGAAAACCACACACCAGTATCATCAGAAAGCGATCGGTAACAGACAATATGCCATCTGTTTTAAAGCGCTGCAGGGCAGCCACATTACTGCGGATGAACAGCAACAGAGAATTAAGCGACTGTATCAGCAGCACACCACATAGCATGAGTAACTCCCTGCCCGCATAACCCGACACAAATGCCACCAAGCATACTATACCGGTATAAACCAGTATGAGCAATAAACGGGCGGTGAGCATGGATGGAAATAAAGTTTTCAGCTCATCGGGGTTTTGAGAAACAGTGCGGCTGTTGTAATTGGTAATACCGAAATCCAGTATTATAGAAAAAATAATAGATAAACTCAGCAGCGGGCTATAACTGCCATAAGATTCTGCGCCTACCCTGTTTTGCACAATTCGGTCTATAAAAAGCACCCAAATGGGCTTCACGAGTGCGTTTACAGCAATTACAAAAAGAATGTTTTTTACAAAAAAACGGCGCATCTGGATTTTTAACGGCTAATAAGGCAGTAAAAGTATATTTTTGTTGTCAGAAGGTATGCGGATAGCTGTAAATACACGATTACTGTTAAAAGGAAAGCTGGAGGGAATCGGTTGGTTTACTTATCAGACGCTGGAAAGGATTGTGAGGGATCATCCCGAACATGAGTTCATTTTCTTTTTTGACAGGCAGTACGACCCTTCGTTTGTTTTCGCTCCCAATGTTACTCCGGTAGTAGTATATCCACAGGCGCGGCACCCCATATTGTTTTATTTGTGGTTTGAGTGGAGCATACCTTTTATGCTGCGCAAGTATAAAGCAGACCTCTTTTTATCGCCCGACAGCTACCTCTCACTGAGTACAAAGGTGCCTACCTGCCTTGTGATTCACGATCTGGCTTTTGAGCATTATCCGGAGCATTTTGTGCTGAGCCACCGTATGTACTGGAGGCACTATTCCCCTTTGTTTGCCAAAAAGGCAAAAAGGATAGCAACTGTATCTAATTTTTCGAAAGACGATATTGTAAAACACTACGGCATTGACCCTGCAAATATTGATGTAGTGTATAACGGTGCGCATGATGAGTATGTGCCACTGAGTGCTGCTGACAGGGAAGCCGTGAAACAGAAATATGCAGATGGCTGCGAATACTTTGTGTTTGCAGGTGCGCTACACCCGCGCAAGAACATTGTGAACCTGCTGAAAGCTTTCATAGAATTCAAGAAAAGGCAGCACACCAATATGAAACTGGTGATAGCCGGCCGGCCAGCGTGGAAGTATGATGAGGTGGAAGAAATGAAATCTGAAATGCCATTTAAAGAAGAAGTGAAGTGGGTAGGGTATATGAATGTTGATGAACTCTCTAAAGTGATAGGGGGAGCTTATGCATTGGTTTATACTTCTCTTTTTGAAGGATTTGGAATACCTATACTCGAGGCATTGCAATGTGATGTACCGGCAATCATCAGCAACACTTCGTCAATGCCAGAGGTGGCCGGAGAAGCCGCTTTGCAAGCCGACCCTTCAGACCCAATGGATATTGCTGATAAGATGCACCTGATATACCGCGATGAAGCCCTACGTGCCCGCCTTGTTGATAAAGCACGAATCCAGATCAAAAAATTTGACTGGAACATTTCTGCTAAGAAACTCTGGGATAGCATAATGAAATGCGTACAATAGAAAATTGCACTTTGCTATTAATAAAAAGAAAAGCCCTGCGTTGGCAGGGCTTTTCTTTTTAAGTTTTATGACCATTATGGATATTGAACTCCAGGATACTTGTTAGCATCAACCGGATTTAAAGTAGACTTGTAAAAGCTGTTTATTGTCTCAATAATTTTATTTGCAATCAATGCCTGCCCTCTCGCTGTAGGGTGTATACCATCCAAAGAGAAGAATCCGCCAGACACAAACGCATTAGAATAACTGATACCATTGAATGGAGCACCAGTTGGCAGGGTTGAGAAATACTTATTCATATCCACATAAGCGAGGTGATGCAACTGTGCTTCTGTATATATAAAGTAATTGTAGCGGTCTATTGCAGCTCTTGCAAACTGTATCTCATCTGTAGTTAACACATACTTGCTGGGAATAGGCGTTGTACTTCCCCAGCCAGAACATTTGATGGAGTCAATAGGACAACTAAGTAAAATCAACTCACCTGGAACTGACTGACGGATATTGTCGTTATGATCTTTGATGATGAACTGGTTTTTACCTGGCTGGAATACTTTTTTCCATGCCTGGCCTGCATAATATGCAAGCAGGGTATCAGCCTGTCCCTGACGGTCGAGGATAAGGCCATCGGATGGAATTGCGTTAAAAAATGGCAGCAAAGTAATATCAGGAATATTGATGAGCGCACCACTAGCGCCATTAAATATTGCAGTGTTCAGTGCCTTGTCGTAAGCTGAATCGAAAGCTGAAATAGGGCTGATGTCGTTAGGGTTATAAATTCCCAAACCCGGTACAATAGGGAGCGCATTTCCAGTACCGTCTCCCTGGCCACCTTTTATAGCATACGAGAGCACATCGTTCATACCCATCCACATAGTAAAGAATGTTGGGTAAAGATTATCTACGCGATGCTGTAGTTCATCCTGAGGTGTTGCAGCAGCATCATAGAAAAATCTCCGTGCATAAGGAATACCTTGCCCGTCGGCAGCAGTTGCCCAGCCTGCAACGGGATAATCTACTACGCGCAGGCCATAAACTCCTATATTGTTGATCTGTCCATTGTTCTTATTACTTACAAAATACTGATCGTCAATAGGATCGGCAGTAAAATAAGGATAGCTAATGGGAGCCAGCGATGAATCGTACCAAATACAGGTGCTATGCCTGTATCCAAGCACCAGCTTAGGGCCCGGATATCCGAAATCGCTGTGCAGTAACGGATGAATAAATGGCCCCTTGGCACCGTTTGGTTCAGCTACCTGAGAAAACTGCTCGAATAACCGCTGTGGGAAAGAGTTTAACTGGCCTGTTACAGTTAACGAGCCATCCATATAACCTCCCGTATAATTATCACCGATAGCCAGATAGTTTGTGAACTTTACCTGGCCTGCGGTTGGTGCTGTAATAATACTTACACTGGGCTTACAAGCTGCAAACAATAACGTGAAAGCTCCAATGGCATATATTTTTCTCATCCTAAAATTTTTTACTGTTTTTATAAATTATAGTATACGCCCAGTCCGAATGAAAGAGCTTCTGTTTTATAGGTACCTTCAAAGTTGCCATACTCATATTTGCCTGACCTTTTTAAAGAAGAAGTACCTTCAAAAGCAGCCAATACTGTAAACCTGTGGAATGGTTTTATAGAGGCACCACATGTGATGTTTACGCGGTCAGCATCCGGAAGATCAGGAGAAACGTAATTATCCGGAACCGGAGTTGCATCATAGTTAGCACCTAACATAACAGAAACCACTTTGCTGACTTTGTAGTTAGCACCTATTCTTGGTACCCAGGTATTTTTATAGTGCCTTGGTGCGTGCATGTTGTGCAACGCATCTGTCTGCTGATCAAAGTTAATTTTCAGAGAGTCGTAAGAGTTCCAGCCGATGTAGCTCAGATCGAAATTGATGGTGAGTGGTTCAGATGGCCTTACACCGATACCGATAGAAGCAACCTGTGGCAAGGGAAGGAATGTATTAAAATGTGTGTTGGGGAACTGATCTTTCAAAGAATTAGGAACAGTGAAGTACGCTGAACCACCAGTTACATCCATAGTAACCTGAGAGCGGTAAGTTAAACCAATCTGAAAATTGTCGCTTGGTTTTATATGCAGCCCTGCATTAAAACCCACGCCACTGGCTGTTCCTTTTAAATGTGCCTGGCCGTTATCTCCATACACGATTTGTGGGCCGTTCAACCCATGAACCGGCATCGCCTGTGTCATATCAAAAGTGCCTGTGCCATATACGAAACCTGCACCTGCTGAAATAAAATCGCTGATGCGGTAGCTGAGTGTAGGCTGGAACATAATTGCATTAAAATTGATTGACTGCACCATATAAGCACCCTGCCAGTCATCATCCCATTTCATGCCTTCGCCTGCATTGTTATACACCCCCAGGCCAATGGCAAATCTGCTGTCCTGCTGAACAGGCCCACCGATGTATACATTGAAAGGAGTAAATGTCTGCTGATGCGTTCTGGCTGATGACATAGAACTTCCGTAAGCAGTAGATGGCATTACGAATGCAATACTTGCATAAGCCTGAATGCTCTTAAGGCGAGCCAGGCCTGCAGGATTGTAAAATATAGTTGAAGCATCCCATGGCCATGCAGTGCCTGTTCCGCCCTGTGCCATTTGCCTGATGCCCTGCAGATTTAACTGGAAGCCTGCACCAAACAAGTTTACTGAAGACAATAAAATTAATGATGCCAGTAAGTTTTTCTTCATAAATTCTGTTGTTAATAATTCAATTATATCAATAGCATAGAGCCATTAATCGGTTAAGGTAAGGCGAAATATTTATATAACCAATACCCGCCGCCAAAAACAGTGCAAATATAACTGTTAAGACACGGCAATACCAATGCTTGCGATACTTATTTTTACGCCTTTTTCGTCCAGCAAAGCGAGCGCACAGGCCTCAAGAGTTGCGCCTGTAGTCAGCACATCGTCGCATAGCAATATATGCTTATTTGTGATTGTGCCGGGTTGGTAGACAGTAAAGGCGCCTTCCATATTGTTTACCCTTTCCGTTCGGGTTTTGTGGGTTTGTGTTTCGGTATTCCTAACACGGGTAAGTATCCCTTCGGTCACAGGCAGGTTTGTTACCGACGATATTCCTTGTGCAATCATTGCACTCTGATTGAACCCCCTGCTATGTTGTTTTTTAATATGCAATGGTACCGGTAAAATCTGGTCTATAGAAGCTATCCACTCGGTATTTCGCAGCTGCAGACCGAGCCTTCTGCCCAGATAGAAGCCTATTTCCTTTTTGCCTTTATATTTCAGTCCGTGTAATAAGTGCTGGAGCAAACCATCATTTGTAAAATAGGCAAGTGTGGTGGCATGCTGAAAAGGAATACGGCCAGCAAACCTGAGTGCGGTTTCATTATCAGCAATGTTATGGTAATTTGTTTCGGGCAGCTCAACAGCACAACTTATACACAATACTTCTTCACCAGCAATTAACGGCTTACTGCAACCCTCGCACAACCGGGGGTAGAAGAGATGAATAATACCCTGACTAATTTGTTTAAGCTGCACCAAGTTCACAAACATAAATATAGGGAAAATGTGCGTGTTTTCCCTTTGCAGTATTTGAAATGTAAGTAGAATAGCCATAAACGCAAAACGCCCCGTAGTTGGGGCGTTTTGCGTTTATGGTTGTGAAACTGTTTTGGGATTAGTTATAGTTTACTGTTACTGGTACACCGGTAGCGTTGGTGTAAGAACCAGAAGCCTGGCCAGCCAGTACGTTCAGTGTAGCACCTACAGTAAGTGTCTGTGAACCACCACCGCTCAGTACACCTGTAGAAGATGGGTTGCTGGT
>OMJB01000070.1 GCA_900299255.1 Sphingobacteriales bacterium | reverse complement strand
TACAATAAACAGTTAAAAAATGGCGTGTTTAGATACACCATTCCCTGCCTGTTTTTACTCAATTTTGCGACTAAGATAGTTTATTTTGTTTTTAAATTGTAGTATCAACCCTTTTTTTTTATACCGACATAGTTTTCCACATTATATATTTTAATATAAATATAATCGCAGCCAAAAATAAAGGCATTTTTAAATCGCAGAGAACAGCCATATTGCAACTTGAAGCCTTCTAAAAGCCTCCTGGCATTCGGAGAAGTGTGTGTATGTTACAGGTGTTTGCAGGTGTGTAAATGTTAGTATTTAACAAAAAATCAAATTTCGCATATGAAATATACTGTATTTCAATCGCTCGATTTCCCAAATGTGTTCAGGAAATACTGATCTACAACGGTTTCAGCAATTTCAAATGCGTCCTGCTCGCTCTCGGCGTAAACAGTAAGCCAATCAATGTAACTCCGCCCTTCAATAGCAATGACACTTACGAATTCCTCGTCATCGTATGCCTCAGGATTAAAAAGTTCTGCAGATAAAGCCCTGTTATTTTCGAATCTAACTTTGTATTTTTTCATGGAGGGAAGTTGGATAGCCTCCAAATCTACAACACATAATCATTAATTATACTAGATTAACATATGCTTCGAGTTTTCATTTTTCATTTGCTCAATTGCGATAATTAAGCTGATAGCCGAATTGTTAACTAACGCGGAACAGTGGCCAAAGGCAAATTTATCCTCACCGATTGTTTCCTACTTTTGAATACAATTTTTAAGAAATGCTCAGAATTTTCAGAATAACATTTTTACACAGTCGGATTGCGTATGCACTTACTGCATTTTTGATAGTTGTTTCATGGTTAATTACAGGTTGCAGCACTTCAGAAAAAACGCCTGACGTGTCAAACATCAATGTGGCTTTAAAAACGTTCAGGTTTGATAAAGACCTATATGCAATTGATACAAATCACATAGGTGACGGCTTAAAGAAATTAATGGAAAAGTATCCTGATTTTCTGAATTATTATCTGGACACTGTTCGTGAATACCACATCAACGGAAATTTCGAAGACACAGTAAAGGGCATAAGAGAAGGGCTTAAAGTTGATCTCACTTTTAAAGATTTTCTTCATTTGCAGGACACAATCTCACTACTGTACCCCGACTCAAAAGAAATAGATGAAAAACTAGCCGACGCATTTCGGTATGTTCAGTATTATTTGCCCGGATCTGTTGTCCCACGCATCTTTTACCTGAACATGGGACTGAGCAAATGGCCCACTTTCCCGGTAGATAACAATACTTTGTGCATTGGGCTGGATATGTTTCTCGGCGTCAATTTCCCGCACTATGCTGCATTGGGAGTACCGCCATATATGCGCTCACACACAAGAAAGGACTACATCCCCGTTTCATTGATGCATACGTACTACCAGCTCATGCATCCTTTTGTTCCTGATGATAAAACACTGCTTGATTTAATGCTGCAGAGAGGCAGGGAACAATACTTTTTACACAAGGTATTACCCCACATTCCCGACTCAGTTTTATTTGGCTTTTCACAAATACAGTTGAAATGGTGTGAAGAAAATGAAGCAGTAATTTACAACTACTTTATTCATGGCAATTTGTTGTTTCACAAAGAACCGCAGAACATAATGCCCTATGTAGTAGATGGCCCCTTTGCAAGGGGGCTGGAAGACCCGAGCCATGAAGTAAAATTCTCTCCTGGCAACATTGGCACATGGATGGGATACCGTATTGTGAAATCATATCTTGAGCAGTACCCGGCAACTACCCTGAAAGATTTATTAAGTAGTAAGCACGACCCACCAAAATTTCTAGACTCCGCGAAATACCGTCCTAAATAATCAGGAAAGTATTAGCTGCCTTTTGCAGAAAAATGCCTGCCCATTGGCTGCCACAACATTTATCTGGCATTATTTGACGTAGATATGCTACCTAGAATATTAATTTCAGGCAACCACTTTACTTTTAAATTACTATTTTTGCCACCCTTCCAATTTATAAGCCGGTCTGGATTGCCGGCAAAATTGATTGTTGAAGATTAAATAAATACAACTTTTGCGTATCAGATGTCAGTTTCATACCAGATAAAATTACCTCAGTTCGAAGGCCCATTTGACCTTCTGCTTTTCTTCATAGAGCGCGACGAACTGGATATTTATAATATTCCGATCGCTAAAATTACAAATGACTTCCTGAGTTACATTCATTCGCTCGAAGCGCTGAATATTGAACTGGCCAGTGAGTTTATTCTGTTTGTTTCTACACTGATGCGCATCAAAGCTAAAATGCTTTTGCCACGCAAAGAACTGGATGCACAGGGAAATGAAATTGACCCACGACAGGAACTGGTTGATAAAATACTTGAGTATAAACGTTTCAAGGAAGCATCTGAAGTGATGATGGTAATGGAGGCTGACAGGCAAATGCAGCAGAAGCGCGGAAACATCATGGCTGAAATGGGATCAATAAGTGAAACATACTCTGAAGGCACTGAAATCCAGAATGTAACCATGTACAAGCTGCTGCAGGCGTTTGAAAAAGTTATCAAAAAATTCAATGACCGTAACAGCAAGCCTCAGCACGTTGTTGTAAAATATAATTATAGCCTTGAAGGGCAGCGGGCTTTCCTGATCGAGCACCTGAAGTCGAATAAAAAAGTCGCATTCGATGTACTTTTTGCTGTATGCCAGAATAGGATTCATGCTATATTCACCTTCCTGGCTATGCTCGAACTCATTCAGCAAAAATTTATGGGCATCCTGATCGGAACCGGCAGAAATAACTTCATTATTGAGTGGATTAATCCCGACGAGCCAACTGGCCAGCCTGCACCGGAACCCGGGCCTGAAGAACCAGAGACGGATATTCTGGCACAGTAATTGTACTGTATTCTGTAGGTACGCAAGTACTAGAAAATTCCCCAAAGGAGCTGTCGGACAGCACGACCCGGGGATTTTTCATTTTACAGGGATCAAATTTTGAAGCTTCACCTGTCAACATGTAATTTAGCCGCATGAGCCTTCCTCAACCCAATAATCCATTGCACGGTATTACTCTGGAAATGATTCTTAACCATCTGGTGCAGCAGCACGGATGGGAATATATGTGCGAGCGTGTCAGGATCAATTGCTTCTATGAAAACCCCAGTGTGCGTTCAAGCCTGAAGTTTCTGCGCAAAACTCCCTGGGCAAAAAAAAAGGTTGAAGATCTTTATTTGGAATCTGTGCAGCAATAGTACTCCGAACTACATTTTACGTACTCCCTGTTTTTCCAGGGAATATCTTTTATAAGTTTGCAACCAATTTCAGAAATGAAGAAAGCGTTGATTCAAATGCACCTCGCCGTATTGCTGTGGGGATTTACCGGAGTGTTAGGCAAGGCTATTTCGCTCGATGCGCCCATATTGGTCTGGTACAGAATGTTGTTCACAGCATTGTTTATGGCTGTCATACTCTTTTATAGAAAAGAATGGGTACCTGTAGAACGTAAGGATGTGCAGCAACTTGCGGTTGTAGGAATGCTAATGGGATTACATTGGGTTGGTTTTTACGGAGCAATCAAATTCGCAAACATTTCCATCGCGCTTGTCTGCCTATCTACAGCGAGTGTTTTTACTTCATTGCTTGACCCTCTCGTAAATGAAGGAAGGCACGACTTCACAGAAGTGCTGCTGGGCACCTTCGCTATAGCAGGCGTATACCTGATATACCGTTTCCAGCAGTTATATGGACTTGGCATAGTATTCGGTATTGCTGCAGCAATTCTCAGTTCAGTATTCACCGTTCTAAATAAAAAGATTGCGAATAAATACCCTGCCCGCACCATGGTTTTTTACGAGATGTCAACAGGATGGTTATTTATTTCCCTGCTTCTTCCTTTTGTATTCTATTACCTGCCTCAAACCAGGTTTATTCCTACCACAACATCTCTTTTAAGCAGCGTATGGAATCATAACGACTGGCTGTGGCTAGTGATACTCAGCCTTTGCTGCACTGTATGGTCTCAGTCGTTGGCACTGAACGCCCTTAAAAAACTGTCATCTTTCACAGTCACACTTTCTGTTAATCTCGAACCCGTTTACGGAATCATCCTTGCTTTTCTTTTTTACAACGAGAACCGGGAAATCATTTTTAATGGTAATGGCAATCATCTTAACTGGGGATTTCTGGGCGGTATGGCACTAATCCTGTTGTCGGTAGTATTGCAGATGCTCCGCCTGCTGAAACCCCGTTTTGCTGCTGCCGGATATGTAAAGGAAAGGGGAGGAATTGACTAATCAATTCCGTTTGTAAAGATTCTTTTTCACCATCAGTTTGTCAAAACAATTTTCCTTGTCAGCACTCCTGCTTCAGTAACTATTGTTACAAAGTATATACCGGCGGGCTGCCCTGCAATATCAACAGTGGCAGTTTCAGATTGAATAGCACTAGTAAATACCTTCTTTCCTGTTGCGTTTTGTACCTCAACAAATCCTGAAGAAACATGATTCAGCATAACGACGAACTTGCCGGCTGTAGGGTTGGGGAAAATACTGCAGGTATGATCTGCACTAACATCAGCTATAGCGGTAGTATGATGGGTAATCACTCTGATGGCTGAGTTACCACCGTCAGCGATATAAATATCATCAGAGTCGTTTACAAACACTGCTGTAGGGCCAAAAAAAGTAGCATTGGTAGCAGGGCCACCGTCACCTGCATAACCGGTACTGCCATTGCCTGCAACGGTTGTTATGTGGCCATCGGGTACAATTTTCCGGATAACGTTATTTCCAAAATCTGAAACAAATAGATTGCCATGCCCGTCCATAAAAACATTGTTCGGATTCCTGAATGTTGCTGCGAGTGCTGTACCGCCATCTCCGCTATAGCCGGATACTCCGGTACCCGCAAATGTGCTGATAACGCCCGTCGTTGCATCAACTTTCCGTATTCGGTTGTTTCCAAAATCAGCAATATAAATGTTGCCCGCAGGGTCTGTACATACTCCTTTAGGAAAAGATAACTTAGCAGCAGTTGCCGCCCCCCCATCGCCGGAGTATCCTGATACAGTGTCTCCGGCAACGGTACTCATTAAGCCTGAAGTTGTAGTTACCTTTCTGATTCGACTGTTACCTTTATCTGCAATATAAATGTTGCCCGAATGATCAACACAAACACCAGCTGGCTGATTCATTTTTGCCGCTATCGCCATTACACCATCACCCGAAAATCCGGCACTGCCTGTGCCCGCCACTGTTGATACCAATCCCGAAACCTTATCGATTTTCCTTACCGTATGGTTGTACTCTTCACTGATATACAGATTGCCTGCTGCATCCATACACATTCCATTGGGGTTATTAAATTTTGCATTAACAGCAATACCTCCGTCGCCGCTGTAGCCGGGCACACCGCTCGTATCACCTATTGTAAACAAAGAATCGTGGCTGTCTATTCTGCGTAGCCTGGAATCAGCGTAATCTGCAACAAAAACATTGCCATAGTTATCTGCACACACACCGGCAGGTGCCGCCAACGAATAGTTTGTTGCCGGCCAGCCGTCTCCTATATACTGCGTGATGCCATTACCTGCAATTGTCACAATGTTACCTTGCCCATTGGTATGTACAACAGTGATCAGCAGCAACAATGGTAACAAAAAAAGACGCTTCATTTTATTCGGTTTTTGTGTATAAAAAATCTGGGAATTGCCCAATATACAAAATGCTCTCAAAGAGAGCATTTTGTAATACCGGCTGTAATTAAATATTAATTGGACAGTGTAATTTTCTGAATGAATTTACCTGCACCTGAATTCAGTGTAAGTGTATAAATGCCTGATGGCTGTCCTGCCAGATTAAAGTTTCCGTTTTGTCCGTCAGCAATACCAGTGAATACTTTTTCTCCCAAAACGTTAAATACTTCAATAACCGCATTTTCATAGTCCGCACCAGTCTGAACATTAAACAACCCTGTAGAAGGATTAGGGAATACTTTTACATCACTGCCTGCTGTATTGGCTGATGGCGATACTTTTGGCGAGCTGTGCCCGCTGTGTGGCAAAGTCGTTCCACCACTATAGATACTGCCCGGTGTAATGCCTGGAGTTCCACCACCTGTAGGTACTACAAAACCTGTTCCTCCGTAAAAAGGAGTAGGTGTAGGCACTGGTGCATCAATTTTTCTGATACGCTGGTTACCCATATCTGCTATATACATATTGCCTGCATTATCTACCCAAACTCCTTCTGGGTCATTAAGCTGCGCCATTGTAGAGTAACCACCGTCTCCCGAAAATCCCATAGTGCCATTACCAGCAACTGTCGTAATCAACCCAGTCTGTAGTTCTACTTTACGAATTACGTTGTTGCTGCGGTCACAGATAAACAGATTGTGTGAACCGTCAATAAACAGATTACCGGGATTGTACAACTTGGCTGAGCGGGCACTTCCTCCGTCTCCTGTGTACCCGGCAGCTCCTGTACCAGCAATAGTCGTAATGATCCCCGTTTCAAGGTTTATTTTGCGGATTACATGATTACCTGCGTCTGATACATATAAATCGCCGTTGCTCATTGGGTCATAAGCTACACCCCCTATATGATTAAAATGTGCATCAACGGCAAGGCCACCATCGCCGCTATAGCCGTATGCTCCGGTGCTATTGGCAAGTGTATGGATCATGTTTACGGTACCAGCAGTTGTTGGCCTAGGGATAATAATACGAACCCTGTTATTGCCGTTGTCAGCAATATAAACCCGTCCAAAATTATCCATACATGCACCTGCAGGAATTTCCAGCCTGCCAAGTTTGGCAAGGCAATTGTCATTATTTCCCTGATGCCCGTCTCCGCCTTCGTTATCACCGTTTAAAGTAACATGATCGATAAGAAATACCACGTCATTATACCAGTCTGATACCAGAAGGTCGCCAGTAGGAGTTACGCTCACTCCATCAGGCATGCGCATTGCCATATGCGAAGCTGGCCCGCCTAATCCAGAATATCCAAAAACGCCTGTACCTGCATATGTGCTAATAATACCTGTTGAACCTGATATCATTCTCACCCTCGAGTTACTTTTATCTGCAATAAAAACATCTCCTGAACTATTTACAGCAACACCGGCTGGGTTAGAAAACTGCGCAATGGCTGCTGGGCCTCCATCACCGGCAAAACCCGGCAAACCCGTGCCTGCAATTGTATTTATCATCCCCTGCCCTTGGGCAAAAGTTGCTCCCAGAGCTAGCGCGGGCACCAGCAAAAATTGAGTAAGTGTGCGATTTTTCATAATCAATTAATTTTAGTTGTCGACAAGTTAATAATGTTTTTTTAAAAAAAATAATTTCACTGCAATTATTTTCAAAAATTAAATATGGCATACTTTTTGTACTTCAGGTCAGTTTCACAACAAATAACCGTACATTTTATGATCAATGGATTCTGCTAAGGTCAATTGTTTTTGACAATATTTATTATCCATTTACGTTTCTAAAAAACTGTGAAGCGTTTACCTGTCCGATTTGGATACTTTGCCAGTTATAGGCAACAATTAACAAACCTCGTTTAGAAAATTAACCTAAATCGGTGCTTCAGAACACTGTCAATAATACCTTTCAAGTGCTATTAATCAAATGTGTAATCATTGCATCTTAACTACTTATAACTTTTACCTTATTTTAGCACCATGAAGCGTATCATACCAGCTATTGCAGCCCTTTTTTGTGTTTTTAAGTTGGCAGCACAGCCAGCATGGCAGCAACACGTGGATACCAGAATTGATGTTACCCTGGATGACAAAAAGCATATGCTCTATGCTTTTGAGGAAATAACTTACAAAAACAACTCAAAGGATACGCTGCGGTATATATATATGCATTTGTGGCCCAACGCATATAAAAATGACCGGACGCCGTTCGAAAAACAGCTTGACCAGAACCACGACAAAAGTTTTTACTACTCCAAACCGAAAGACAAAGGTTATATAGACAGCCTGCAGTTCACTATTGATGGTACGGCTACTGATTATTATAGTGCCGATAAATCGCCCGACATTGCTCGAATAGACCTTCTAACGCCTTTGCTGCCGGGTAATTCTATAAAAATCAGCACACCTTTCAAGGTTAAAATTCCAAAGGTATTCTCCAGGCTGGGCCATACAGGCCAGGCCTATTATATATCGCAGTGGTTTCCTAAACCCGCTGTGTATGATGAAAAGGGATGGCATCCTATATCGTACCTTGACCTGGGCGAATTTTACAGCGAATACGGCTCCTACGACGTAAGTATAACTCTTCCTGCCAATTATGTGGTGATGGCCACCGGCAATTGCCTTGATGAGAAAGAAAACGCATGGCTGGATGCGCTGGCGGCAAAACCATTGCCAACTGAAAAATATGGAAAAAAGAACCGTTGCAAAGCGGATTCAACTGTAGCCAGTTCATCAGAGTTCAAGACAATCCATTTTCACGAAGATAAAATACATGACTTCGCATGGTTTGCAGATAAACGCTGGCTGGTGCGCAAAGATACTGTGTATACTCCGGGTACCAACCAGCTTGTAACTGCATGGACTGCATTTCCGCCATGCTATACTAAAACATGGGAGAAATCTACCGAATACCTGAAAGAAACAATAAAACACTATGGCAAATGGGTAGGCCCATATCAATACAAAACTATTAAAGCTGTTTGCGGTGATCTGAAAGCAGGCGGCGGCATGGAATACCCTACCGTAACTGTCATTGATAAATTCTCATCATCGCAGCTCAGAATGGTAATCACACACGAGGCAGGCCACAACTGGTTCTACGGCATGCTGGGCAGTAATGAGCGCGATCATGCATGGATGGATGAAGGCATCAACACTTTCTACGAACAGAAGACAACAAAAGAACTCGAAAAGGATAAAAAACAATCTAAGAAGAAAAAACTGGATGAAGCGGCTGTTTATTTTCAGCGCGCAGCAACCGGCGGAGATCAGGCCATTGAGCAAACCTCTGCCAATTTTGAGAAACTCAATTATGGCCTGGATATCTATTTCAAAACAGCTATGGGCCTGCGCTGGCTGGAACAATACATGGGTGAAAAGGAATTTGAGGCAGGCATGAAAGAGTATTTCGACACATGGCATTTCCACCACCCCTACCCTGAAGACTTTATGCGGTGCATGCAGAAACATGCCACAAAATCAATAGCATGGTTTTATGAGTCAGTGCTGCACACCGATAAAAAAATTGATTTCACAATAACCAGTGCAAAAATCAACGGCAGCAATACAGATGTAACAGTACGCAACAATTCTAACATCTACGCGCCCGTCCTTATCAATTCGCTAATCAAAGACAGCATTACCTCATCTGCATGGTCGGCACCTTTTGCACGCACTGCAACGTTATCGCTTGCCGGCAACAACTGGACCCGGCTAAAAATTGGCGATGTAATTCCGGATGGAAAACCAGCAAACGACGTTTATAAAAGAAATGCATTGTTCCATCGTTTCGGCTTAAAAATAAAACCATTTGTTGGTCTCAATCTGGATAACAAGTACAGAGTATTTGTATCGCCGGCGGCAGGTTACAATCAGTATGATGGCATTATGGCTGGCGCGTTAGTTCATAATCTTACTTTACCTGAAAACAGGTTCAGGTTCATTGTCGCTCCTTTATATTCGTTCCAGACCAGTTCATTTGCCGGTGCCGCATCCCTTGGTTACGTATGGTACTCTAAAGGATTGTTTAAAGAAATAATGCTGCAGGCCGATGCAAAAACCTTTCACGACAATGAAGTCTTTGACCCCCTCACCAATAAACATCTGTTTACAGCTTACACAAAAATCGCGCCTTCACTGAATTTCATTTTCAACGAGCACAACATGCTTAGCCCTGTAGTCAATATGCTCAGCTTGAAAGGCTACAGAATTACAGAAGAACATTTTGATACAACACTTGCTTTCGTCCTATTGGGAAAACCGTTCCCGGTTATTCAGAAAGATGAAGATAAATATTACGGTGCCCTCTCTTTTGAACATTATAATACACGCACTTACAACCCTTATTCTTACAGTGTTGGGTACCAGATGGGTGCTGATTTTGCAAAGGTCAATGTACAGGGAATGCTGAAAATTGACTATAACAAATCAAACAGGTTCCTGCTTGTACGTGCGTACTTTGGCAAGTTCTTTGCAATTAATAACACCGCTTATGTTATTGCAAAATACGAACTCAATGCAACTTATTCTGGAATGAATGACTACCTGTATGATGGCACCTACATAGGCCGCAATACGCAAAGCAATGCAGCATCACAGCAGATCAGCCAGCAGGAAGGCGGATTTAAAGTACCTACTCTGAACAATGCCGCACGCAGTGATAACTGGATGGGAACAATTAATTTGTCATCCAGCCTGCCATTAAAAAGATGGCCTATACGGCTGTTCTTTGATGCAGGGCTTATTTCCAACGCCAATCCAAGCTTTACACGTTCAGGCAGTACCACTTTGCTTTACGATGGTGGCGTAACTGTTTCGCTGCGTATCCTCAATTATGGCGTTACGGTCAATATACCGCTGATCATGAGCCGCGATTTCGACAATTACCTTACAAACAGCTATGGTAAAAGCAATGTTTTTGCCCGTAGTATCTCATTCTCCCTGCATTTGCAAAACAACTGGCTTCGCACACCCTCAACACTGCTCAGTGCTGTAGCTAATTGATTATTTCCTCCTAGCCCCACCTGTAAACCTGGCTGTGACAGCCGGGTATTACCTCTTTCAGGCACAACAGCAGTGAACTTGTCCCAATTTTGGAATTTTTTTCCGCTAACCGGACATTTTTGGGCATTTGGCACCGAAGCCCATGTTGATAATCAATGATTTAGATTTCTGGCACGTCGTTGGCTTGTTAGTAATTAACAAACCAATAACTAAACAACTATTTCTAAACAAACTAAATCTACTGAAAATGAAAAACATCGTAAAATCACTCGCAATCACAGCCGCTGTATTAGGTTTCGCTAACAGCACATTCGCACAGGCTTCAGCTACAGCTTCTGTTACTGCCAACATCATTACTCCTATCACTATC
>OMJB01000069.1 GCA_900299255.1 Sphingobacteriales bacterium | reverse complement strand
CATGAAAATGCGTGCTGGGATGATACATTAGCTGTAACCGTAAGGGTGCAGCCATATCCAACAATATACCTCACCGCCAATGCATCTACCAATATTGTGGCAGGAACACCGGTGCAGCTGAGTGCAGTAATTACCAATACACCGATACAGCAATACGTATGGTCGCCTGGGGGTACACTGAGCTGTGACAGCTGTTTTAACCCTATTGCAACGCCGACTGTGAATACAACCTATACAGTAACTGTGACCTCGATATACGGATGTACTACAACGGATACGATATCGCTGGGGCTGTATTGTGACAATAGCCAGATATTTATACCGAATACATTCACGCCAAACGGTGATGGGACGAATGACCTGTTCTATGTCAGCGGCAAGGGAATAAAGATTATCACGCTGATGCAGGTATACAACCGCTGGGGCCAGATGGTATTTGAAGCACACAACATACCACCGAATGCGCCAGGAGCTGGATGGGACGGTACTTTCAAAGGGCTGGTACTGGAACCGGATGTATTTGTATATGTAGTTAAAGCGCAGTGTGAGTTGGGTACGACCACGTATTCGTATACGGGTGACGTATCAATAGTGAAGTAAAGAAACAGTTAAGGTTAAAAACATTCAGGATGAAAAGACTTTTAAATATACTAACCGCTGGAATGATGCTTGGATTGAGCATCAATGCCGGTGCGCAGGATATACATTTTTCCCAGTTCTGGGAGAATGAAGTATTCCATAATCCGGCACTGACGGGCGTATTCAGTGGTGAATACAAAGTAGGCCTTGATTACAGAAGCCAGTGGGGTTCTATAGCTACGCCGTTTAACACTGTGATGCTGGCGGGGGAAACGAGGGTAATTGTGGCGCGTGAGGTAGGTGACTACGTGAGTTTCGGGCTGGCATATACGCACGACAAGGCAGGTACAATCAACTTTACCAGTAATCAGATATATCCGGCTATAGCCTATAACAAAGCACTGGAAGATGAGCACAATACTTATTTATCGGTTGGGTTTACAGCGGGTTACATCAGCAGGTCGGTAGACATGAGCCTGATGACATTCAGCAGCCAGTACCTGAACAGCAGTTATGCAGCAAACAACCCATCGGGTGAAACCTATGTGTACAAAGGGTTGCACAACTACGATGTAGGTGCCGGTGTGAGCCTGAACAGCTCGCTGGACCTGCAGAGCAGGTTTAATTATTACCTGGGTGTTGCGGCTTACCACATCAACAGCCCTACTGAAATATTTAATGGAGGAAGCGTGTTGGTGAAACTCCCGATCAAGTGGGAACTGAATGGTGGTATACACCTGCCACTGAGTGACCAGTTTAGTTTTACGGCTCATGCCAACTACTGTGTACAGAAGCCTTATTCTGAATTCATATTTGGAGGGCTGCTTACCTGGAAAGCATTGCAGGTAGGGCTGCCCAGCATTTTCTCTTTCCATTTTGGCGTGCTGTGCCGTTATGAGGATGCTATTATTCCTACATTTAAGTTTGATTACAAGAATACATCACTTGGTTTCTCTTACGACATCAATAATTCAAAACTGTCTGCATCAGCAGGGTCTGCTGCCAGTGCATCAGAAATTACGCTGTATGTGAGGGGTGTGTACAATCACCGCAAGAATCCAAGAGACCCGATGCTGTGCCCAAGGTTTGAGGACGATCCGAATCCGGGGAATACTTTCCACTAAAAACGAAACAACCAGATATTATAAAAGCGCCACTATGGCGCTTTTATTTTTATCCAACCTTGCAACAGAAATATAAATTACGGAATTGTATTAAGCACTTTGCTTGTACATGGGGGCTGATAACTGCACCAGTGTATTCTGAATATGGTTCTTGACAATACGATTGCGTGATAATGCGAATGTTGCGCTGAGGAATGTCTGCAGATCGGTCTGCATGGGGTTTTCAAGGATTTTAAGAGCCTTGTTTTTGCTGAAGTAAATGACTGCTCTGTTTTTCATAACGTTAGTTTCTTATGGTAATACAAAAGCTATGCCAAAGTGGTTTTGCCGGTGACAGGGTACTGTTAATGTTTGCCGCTTTAACAAATAATTGCGGTTAACGACGACCTTAAACCTAGTGGAAGGAAGTGAGTATCTGCTGGCACCCAGGGCAGTCACTTCATATTTTGTTTTTATGCATAATTCGCTGTCCGCTTTGTTTTTCAGAGATAATTCTGTACTTTTCCAAAAAATTTAACATAGCTAAAATGAGTTTTGGAAATATTTCCTTACGTCAGATGGATTTGAGAAAAATGTTTAAGCCGTTGAGCATGATATCCGCAGCAATTGCGGGTGCCTTATTGTTGCCGGCTTATACAACAATGGCTCTTCCGGCAGGGGGTACTGCACCCGTTTTTGTGAACGGTGGAGCACAGAGCCTGGGCGTATGCATGAACAGCACATTCAATACACTAAATACGAAACTGGCAGTGAATGATCCCGATGCAGGTGACGTGGAGACGTGGAGCATAGCTGCGGCACCGTTGCATGGTACACTGAATGGCTTTACCATAACTGCAACTGCAACAGGAGGAACTGTAACACCAGCAGGATTATCTTACACACCTGCAACTGGATATACAGGCGCTGACAGCTTTACGGTGATGGTGAATGACGGAACGGGCAGTGCACTGACTACCATTGTTGTAAATGTAAAACCACTGCCATCGCTGAGCAGCGACCTGGCACCTGCAGGTATATGCGGTAACAGTGTTTTTCATTACACACCAACAAGTATATCATCTGGTGCAACATTTGCATGGAGCCGCCCATTTGTGCCCGGTATAACCAACCTGGCAGCGAGCGGTACAGGCGACCCTGCTGAAACACTTGTTAATTCGACATACTACACGCTTACAGTAACCTACGTATACACAACTTATGCAGGCGGCTGCAGCAAAAGCCAGAATGTGGCAGTAGATGTAACACCTGCACCATCGCTTTCATCGGCACTGTCAGATACAGCGTGCAACGGATCGGCATATACGTATGCACCCACGAGCGCTACAGCGGGAGTAACCTACACATGGAAGAGAGCGGCAGTGGCAGGCGTGACGCCAGACAGCTCTGAAGGTACAGGCGGTATCAATGAAGTGCTTACATCGAGCCTTACTACACCTGCCAGTGTTGAGTATGTATATTCGCTTAACGCAAATGGCTGTACATCAGTGCAGCACCTTACAGTTGCTATTGTTAATCAGGCACCATTGGCAACCATTACCACCAATGCACCATCAACAGTATGCAACGGTACGCAGTTTCAGAACTTTGGTGCCAGCATAGCACCACCAGCAGGTGTATCGTATACCTGGAACGCTGTTAACGCTGATATTTATTCTGTAGGCAGCAGCCAGCAGTATTGTCTGGTGAACTTTACTCATCCGGGCGATGCGTATGTGACTCTGTCTATACATGGTGCCGGCAATCAGTGCAAGGGCGGTAATACTTATCAGGTAACAGTGGGTACCGGATCTAACAGTTCGGCAAACATTCTGTATTATAACGACCAGTTCATATACCTAGACAATACGCAGGAGAAATACCAGTGGGGATATGATGATGCAGCTACGCTGGACTCCAACATTATTGCAGGAGAAACCTTCCAGAGCTATCCTACAACTACGCCTGATCTGGAGCACCGTTACTACTGGGTAATGACAACCAAACAAGGCTGTACACAAAAGACATATTTTAACGGGCCACTGCATGTAATTAATGCGGCAGGCAACCATGCAGACGGCGTAGCAGTTTACCCGAATCCGGCAACGGGAGTGCTTAATGCAGACCTGAGTGTGCTGCAAGGAGCAACCGCACAGCTGGCCATTGTGGATATGATGGGACGTAAGCTGATGACCATGGAGTCGAATGAAAAGACTGTACAGTTTGACATAACCGGACTGCCAAACGGCTGCTATATGTTTAATTGCTACCGCAACGGACAGAGAGTAAGCACAACCAGATTTGTAAAGAACTAAGAAAGGTATTGTAAAATATTATTGATGAAAAAAGTATTATTGTTACTGATCATAGCGGGTGCAGCATTGCAGGCACAGGCGCAGAACATAGCACCGGAGCATGACTTTGTGCCCGGCAAACAGCCCAGAAAGACTTATGGCGCAGATGCCAGCTTTACCGGCTGGGTGATAGATCTGAATGCTACGGGAGGTTTTCTGATGCAGGATATTGCATCTGGTAATCAGGTGGCAAAATATAAGGATGCTGTGAACTCAAATGTGAGTGAACCAAAATTTGAAACCGGAATGTCGCGCGGGCTGGATCTGCAGGTGGGCTACTTTTTTGGCAAGCGCCGTCATTTTGGTATAGGTACCGGTGTATACGGCATGTATCAGCAGGCTGACCTGGAAATGGATAGATTTCATGTTGAGTATAAATCGACTGATAACTTCGGCAATACATTCAGGCAGCTGATCACCAGCAATGGAAAAGTAAGAGAGTCTATCAAAACATACAGCCTGAATATTCCGTTGCTGCTTAAATACCGTACCCGATTCTCTGAGAAAATTGGCTTTACAGTTGATGCAGGTTTACTGATAAATGTAATGGAGAAGAATGACTATGATGCTGACGCTAATTTCAACTATGAAGCTATTTACAAGTACACTGGTACACAGGGCAATGTAACGCCTGTATATGATAACGCTGTAGTGCCGGATGCAGGCGACCTGGTTATTACAAAGAGCAGGTATGCTGCAGACCATGGTACAGGCAACATTCAGAATTATTTCAACACACTTCATAATGATGGTTATAATGTGGGGCTGGGAGTAAGACCGGGTAGTAATAAAGGCAGTGTATCTTACGATCCGTCAATAGGTTTCCTGCTGCGCCCAGCGGTTAGTTTTTATCTGAGAGACAATGTGTCGCTTAACCTGGGTCTTGTGTACAGCTATCAGGAATTCAGCAGCAAGGAAAACGCCGGTTATATGCTTACAAATAAAACCGGAACCTACAACTCAATGCTGAACAATGTAACCAAAACCCAGAGCAGTGTGCTGGGAGTAAGTATTGGTTTCAGGTACAGCTTTAACAAGTGTAAACATTCGTGCTGTGAAAAAGAACCAATGCCGGCTGAAGAGCCTGAGGACGAAGCACCAGTCGCATCGCCAGTAGTAGTGCCTGAAGAACCTGTAGCACCACCTGTAAGTATTACTGCTCCTATCTTATTTGATGTGAATAAGGCTGAAATAAAATCAGAAGCTTACCCGGTACTGGAACAGGCCGTAAAGGAAATGGCCGAAGATGAAAAAGCGATGCTGACCATTAACGGCTATACAGATAATACCGGCTCTAACTGGTACAACAAACTACTCTCTAAAAGGCGCGCAGTAGCTGTTAAAAACTACCTCAGCAAAAAAGGGGTAAAGCAGCATGCGATGAAAACAGTGGGCCATGGCAAGAAAAATCCGGTAGCAACCAACAGCACACCTGAGGGCCGCGCTCAGAACCGCAGGGTAATACTGGAAAAGGGAAAGTAAGCAACCTGTGAGCAGCAATTCAAGGGCGGATTGCCTGGTAAGATTTATCCTTACTGTTATGGCATATGGATCATAAAGTAACCAAGAGCGGATTAATACTGCCGATAATCGTTGTTGCGCAGTTTTTTTGTACCAGCTTATGGTTTGCGGGCAATGCGGTGTTAAGCGATATCATCAGGGTTTACGGGTTATCTGCCGCTTTTCTGGGTTACCTGACCAGTGCGGTGCAACTTGGATTTATATCTGGTACGCTGTTATTTGCTATACTGTCCGTTTCTGACAGATTTTCTCCTTCAAAAGTATTTTTTGCAAGTGCGCTTGCAGCAGCAGCCTGCAATGCGGGTGTTGCATGGGGCCGTAATTCCGTTGCCTTAATTTTATTTTTACGCTTTCTGGCCGGATTTTTTCTGGCAGGAATATACCCTGTGGGTATGAAGATTGTGGCGGACCATTATGAACACCCAGGCAGATCGCTCGGTTTTCTGGTAGGTGCACTTGTATCAGGAACAGCATTGCCCCACCTGCTGAAAAATTTTGGTACTCAATTATCCTACGGATATGTTTTTGGTGCAACATCTGCACTTGCGCTAGCCGGAGGTACTACAGTTTATTTACTAGTACCAGACGGCCCATTCAGAAAAAAGGGGCAGGGAATCAGCATATCGTCATTGCCTGATGCATTCAAAAACCGGGGGCTTACATCGGCAGCATTCGGGTATTTTGGGTATATGTGGGAGTTGTATACCTTCTGGGCATTTGTACCTGTGATGCTTACCGCATATAAAGCCAGGTATGCGGATGCGCATATCAATGTACCCCTTTACTCTTTTCTGACTATTGCGTCGGGCGCCCTGTCGTGTGCAGGTGTCGGCATGATATCAGGAAGATCAGGCTTGAAAAAGACGGCAGTAGTTTGCCTTGCAACATCAGGTATATGCTGTATGCTGTCGCCGTTTTTCTTGTTTTATCCAGATGTACATGTGCTTATGGCATTCCTGTTTGTTTGGGGTATGTCGGTAGCTGCGGATTCACCAATTTTTTCTGCACTGGTGGCAAGGCATGCACCGGTTACATCTAAAGGCTCCACGCTTACGCTAGTGAACTGCATAGGCTTCTCTATAACTGTAGTGAGTATACAGGTACTCACTGCCGCTACGGGTACAGTTAGTGAGCGGTACATTTATATGCTGCTGGGTGCAGGGCCTGCACTCGGGCTGCTGGGTTTGTACCTGAAGGGGCCAGCGACAGAAACCGCACTGTAAGCGGTATTATTGGTTTACACTACATTTTACCAAAGGTGTACCCTTAGGCTATCCGGAAGGTACATTTTGTCGCCGGGCTTTATGCCAAAAGCTTCGTAGAAATCAGGCACATTGGGGAACGGGCCGTTGACACGGTATTTTGCGGGTGAGTGCACGTCTGTGAGTAACTGAGCTGCGATACGCTCCTGACGTATGGACATCATCCAGCCGAGAGAATATCCCAGAAAAAAACGCTGTACCGGTGTGAGGCCAGCAATTTTGCTGCCTTTCTTATAGGTTTCAGTAAGTTTGAATGCATCAAGCCCAATGAGTATGCCACCGAGGTCGGCCAGGTTTTCACCAAGTGTTGCCTTTCCGTTAATATGCATTGTATCGAGCGGCACCATTTTATTGAACTGCTGAACCAGTACATCGGCACGCTTCATAAACTGTACGGTATCGGTTATAGACCACCACTGGCAAAGGTTGCCGTGCTCATCGTATTTGCGGCCTTCATCGTCAAACCCATGGGTAATCTCGTGGCCCACAGTTGATGCTGCAGTATAGCCATATACCAGTGCATCATCCAGTTCTGCATCGCGGAAGCCGGGAACTGTCATCATAGCGGCAGGCAGTACAATCTCGTTGTTGCTCTGGTTGTAGTAAGCGTTATATGTCTGCGGTGTCATATCCCACTCAGTACGGTCTACTGGCTTGCCCAGCTTTTCCAGATTGTGATTAACCCACCACTGATTTGCACGCATCATATTCAATGCGAGCGGGCCCCTGTCAATTTTCAATGCAGAGAAGTCTTTCCAGTGCTCAGGATACCCCACTTTTTTGCTGATGGACATGAGCTTGTGAATGGCTTTTTGCCTGGTGCTGTCGCACATCCAGGTGAGTTTCTCAATACGTGCTTTGTAGGCATTGCGCACGTTTTCTACCAGCTGGCTGTACCTTGATTTGGCAACAGTATCGAAGTATTCCTTTACGAACAGTTTGCCCAATTCTTCTCCGATAGCGCCCTCTTCTGCATCAAGTGCCCTGCGCCAGCGCGGATGCTGCTCCTGTGCACCGCGGATGGTTTTTGAATAGAAATTGAAACGGGCTTCAGCGAATGGCTTGCTGAGGTATTCGGAATAAGTGGCCACCAGATGGAACACCATATAGTCTTTTATAGTCTGGATATCGGCAGAAGAAACCAACTGGCCCAGCGTTTTGAAAAATTCCGGTTGCCCTACAATGACACTGTCTATATGTTTAACACCCATCCGGGCAAGTGAACCTGCCCAATCAATGCCGGGAGACAATGAACCGAGATTGCTGATAGCAAATTTGTTGTAGTTGGTATAAGGGTCGCGCAGGTCTTCCAGTTTACGTGATGAAGCAGCCAGTTTTGTTTCGAATGCAAGAATACCTGCGGCTTTTTTGGCTGCTTGTACGCTATCAGTACCTATCAGTCGGAACACGGCAGCGATATAGCCTGGGTAGAGGCTGCGCACCTTTGAGGTACGGGCATCTGTATTAAAATAGTAGTCGCGATTAGGCATACCCAGCCCGCCCTGAGAGAGCATGAATGCCTGAACATCGCTGTGTTTGGGATCCTGAGACACGCCCTCATCGAAAAGGACGGCAGAACCATATGTATGCATGCGGACAGCCTGAACCATTACATCTTCTTTTGTCTTCATAGCGGCAATAGCGTCAAGTTCTGACTGCAGGGGTGTGATACCGTTCTGCTCTATGGCTGTGGTATCCATGGCACTGAACCAGAAGTCGCCAATGCGCTGGCCAGAGCCTGTTTTATCACTCTTAGCAAGGGCATCGTCGTTTATTTTGCGCAGGCGTACATACAGTTCTTTCTGTACCAGCTCACCTATACCCCAGCTGGTTTCATCAGCGGGAATAGGGTTTTTTTTCAGCCAGCCACCATTGGCATACTCGAAAAAGTCCTCGTTAGGTTTAACGGCCGTATCCAGATTGGTTTGTAGCAGGTCTGGCTTAGCGGTTTCTTTTGTTGAGGGCTGGCTGCATGCAGTAATGAGTGCCAGTGCAGCAAAGCCGGCCGCGAATCTTCTGATCATAAAAAATAAATGAGTTGCCAAAAGTAGCATGTTTTGCGGTGATTCTGTACCCTGATTGGGGGTATAAAAAAACAGCCCATTATTCTGACTGAATAATGAGTTGCATTTATTGCTCTGTTAACCTAGTTGTTGTTGATGATCTTTAGGCCAAGTGCTGTGCTGCCTGTGCCCGCAGAAATGCCGGTAAGCATGATAGTGTATATTTTTCCAGAACCGAATGACTGGCTGCTTAATGTAGCCAGTTTGGTAGGGTTGGAAGGATCCTGAAATAAAACTGTAACGCCTGATTGTGCAGCCACCTGATAGAAAGGTGTGATTGTGCCGTAACCCACATTAGTTGCAACATTAGTAGAGCCTATGAAGCAGCTCTCATTCAGTGTATCGCCGCTGAGATTAACAAAACGCACCTTGGCAAAGCCTGAGGAAGGAGCGGCCATGTCGTCGGCTGCATAGATAAAAGTTGGTTTCGTGAAAATGCCGCCGGTATATATTGAGTAGTAAGAACCTGCTGTGAGGCTCACCGACTGGCTGATCAATGGCGTAATAAGCCCGGAAGTATTAATAGACCAGGCGAGTGCAACGGCAGAGCCCTCTGCTATAGACTGGTAAGGTGTGTAGTTAAGAAAGCCAAGCGCCGATGCTCCGGCAACACTGGTACCATTTGCAGTAACCTGAACAACTCCGGCTCCTGTGCACCCGTTAACAAACATGACATTGGCGGTGGTTGCCGGTGAAGATGAAGAGCTTTTATGGCAAGCACCGAAAAACAGTGTTACTGCCGCAGCAGACAATAAAAAGAAAACCTTTTTCATATTGATCGTTTATTTTAGAAACTATGAGTTTAAATTGATTTTGGTATTGTACGGGCAAAAATCGTGCCCTGATAAGCACAGCAATGTTAAAAGAACGAAAGGTACGAAATGAAATACGTAAAATCAGGGGTGAGATTTCACTGAAAAATAAAAAGTGGCACCTTTTCCTTTTTCGCTTTCCACCCAAATATCACCGCCATTCTGCACAGCGAATTCCTTGCAGAGCATTAATCCGATTCCGTGCCCTTTTTCATTGTCGGTGCCCTGCTGGCTCTTCAGTGAATAAAAGAGCTTCGGAATATTTTCCTTATCAATGCCAACTCCGGAATCCTTTACCGAGAATATCGTAAACCCTTTCAGGCGAGCCGCATCTGCATAGATATCTATAGTACCGTTCTGGAAAGTATATTTCAGCGCATTTGCCAGTAAGTTCCGGATAATAAAATCGAAAAGAGAAGGATCAGAGAAAACAACGAGTTCGGCGGGAGTATGGTCGGTTATGGTGATGTTCTTTTCTGTGGCTTTGATTCTGCGCAGGTCTATACCTTCTTTTATGTAACCTTTGGGCTTCATTTCTATCTGGTGCAGGCTGATACCTTTGACAAGCGTTTGGCCCCAGTAAAGGAGTTTGTCAAAAGTTTCGAGAGAGGCTCTGGTTTGTTCTTTCAGGTTATCAAGTATAAATTGTTTTTCGTCGTCGGTTATATTCGGATCTTCGTAGATATCGATGATTGCAGGAATGCGCGCTATAGGGCCCCTGAGGTCGTGCCCGATAACTGAAAGAAGTTTATCCTTCATGCTGTTCAGTTCCTCGAGATGGTTCTGATCCAGCATCATAATCTTATTCAGGTGAATGGTTTTGCGATAGAAGTAAATGACAACAATCAGCATCAACAACAAACCGATGAAAGCAGTAACAAAAATATTGCGCTGAGACCTGAGGGAATTGAGATCACTCTTCAGGCCGCCTGAAGCTTTGTTATCATTTAAAAATTGTGAGCCTGTTTCATTGCTGGTGCTTTGTGCATCAACATCGGCGTTTAAAAGCAGTGACGGCAATGAGATTTCATGCTTGTGGGGCATCATCTGCATTATCTGGCCTGTGGCAAAAAAGCAAGGGCCGATTACAGCAGTCATTTCGGCCCGATGCGATGACATAACAAGCTGGCTTCCGGCTGCCGGAGACAGAGTATAAAACAGCAGTAAACAGGCATAAAAAATAGTTCTCATTGAAAGCATCCTTTCCGGCATGCATATTGCCGGAATTATCCGTTAAATATAGGAATTAAACATAAAACAATTGATGCAATTTTTTGGTAACTTATTGGTTAGTAGATTCATGGAACATAATATGCATTCAAAAAAACCTGTTTTAACTACCCAATCAAGTAAAAAAATGATGTCGTAGTTTCGCATTCTTAACACAAACGAAAAAGTATGAGCAATCTGCGTAACGACTGGAGCAGGGAAGAGATAAAGGAAATTTATGAAAGGCCATTGCTGGAGCTGATCTTAACTGCGGCGAATGTACACAGGGCCCACCATAAATTTGGTGAGGTGCAAATCAGCAGCCTGCTTTCGATAAAAACGGGCGGATGTTCGGAAGATTGCGGTTATTGCCCACAGGCGGCAAGGTATAATACCGGTGTGGGGGTGCAGGCACTGATGAAGGTAGATGACGTTGTAAAAGCGGCCAGAAATGCTAAAGCCGGTGGTGCGTCCAGATTTTGTATGGGTGCAGCGTGGAGAGAAGTACGCAATAACTCTGACTTTGACAGAGTGCTGGATATGGTTAAGGAAGTGAACAGACTGAATATGGAGGTTTGCTGTACGCTGGGGATGGTAAATGAATATCAGGCACAAAAACTTGCAGAAGCAGGATTGTATGCATACAATCATAACGTTGACACATCAGAGTAACATTACGGTGATGTAATTACAACAAGGACATACAACGACAGGCTGAACACACAGGAGAACGTGCGTAAGGCTGGAATATCGGTTTGCAGCGGTGGTATAATAGGCATGGGAGAAACTGACACTGACAGAATAGCTATGCTGCAAACATTGGCTAATCTGCCTGAACATCCCGGTTCTGTGCCAATTAATGCGTTGGTGCCGGTAGCTGGCACACCTATGGGCGAGCGAAGCAGAGTATCTTTTGATGAATTGGTAAGGATGATTGCTACCGCACGCATAATAATGCCGAAATCAGCAGTTAGGTTATCGGCCGGGCGGCTGGAGATTTCTATAGCCGAGCAGGCATTATGTTTTATGGCGGGCGCGAATTCGATCTTTGCGGGCGACAAACTGCTGACAACACCAAACCCGGCCTACAATGCGGATATGGAAATGTTCGGTATTCTGGGACTTACACCCAAAGAGGCATTTGCAGATGGAATTCCCGGCCAAAAGCAGCAATTGCAATATGAACCAGGTTGAGCAGCATCTGCGGCAAAAATTAGCGGAACGCGCAAACTCCGGCAATCTCAGGCAGCTGAGCCTTAATAGTGCGCCGGTAGACTTTTATTCGAATGACTATCTGGGCATTGCCACACTGGGATTGCAGCATGATGCCACTGGCACCAGCGGTGTAAAAGTGAAAAGTGGGTCGACAGGGGCGCGACTGCTTTCTGGGAATAGCGCTGAGGCGGAAGCACTGGAAAAAACAATAGCAGCTTTTCACCGTGCCGAATCGGCACTACTTTTTAATTCGGGTTATGACGCAAATACGGGACTAATTGCCAGTATTACAGGCCGGCATACTACCATACTGTACGATGAACTATGCCATGCGAGTATTCTGGATGGTATAAGACTGAGCCAGAGCAGCAAACGATACAAATTCAGGCATAATAATATCGAGGATCTGGCCAGCAAACTGAAGAAATTTCAAAGCGGAACCATTATTGTAATTGTTGAATCAGTCTATTCAATGGACGGGGATACTGCACCACTGCGAGAAGCAGCACTGCTGTGTGAAGCATACAATGCCCAGCTTATAGTTGATGAAGCACATGCAACAGGTGTGTTCGGGGCAAGAGGTGAAGGCCTTGTTAGTGCACTGGGGCTTGAAGACAGGGTTTTTGCAAGGGTACATACCTTTGGGAAAGCGCTGGGATGCCATGGTGCAGCTGTGGTGGGCAGTGATCTGCTGAAGCAATACCTGATCAATTTTGCCAGATCATTCATATAAACTACTGCACTGCCGGGGCATTCAATACAAGCTGCGAGCAATGCGTACAATTATCTATCGTTGGAAGAGTTTAACAAAGAATCTCTGCATGAGCTAATCAGGTATTTCAGGAGTCTGATAGCAAAACATGGCGCAGAAGGCTGGAAAGACAGCAGCAGTGCCATACAGGCAATTGTATATGGCGATAGTGAACAATGCCGCGCTGCTGCCTCACAGCTGCAGCAAAACGGATATCAGGTGAATCCGATACTTTATCCCACGGTACCAAAAGGATCAGAACGGCTTAGAATATGCCTGCACACATTTAATACAAAGGAGCAGGCGGATGGATTGTTTGAAGTAATTACAGCAACAAAAGGCGCCTAGGACACATAATACATATCAATGCTGCCTTTGTTTTTTGCTTCAATTTTGCCTCTGTAAATACATGGATATTTGTCTTTGATCAGCTCGTATGTAGATGCGGAAATATTGATTTTTCCTTCCTCGCTGTTTTGTTCCATTCGGGCCGCAATGTTTACGGTATCGCCCCAGATATCGTAAGAGAATTTTCTTACTCCCACAATGCCTGCCACCACTTCTCCGCTGTTGATTCCGATACGCATACTGAAGGTGCCCTTGCCGATCCAAAGTTAATGTGAAGTCAATTATTGCGGAGGAAGAAGGGCATCTGGAGGAAATGCAAAAGATGCTGGAAGTTTTTCATCCGGAATGGCGTGCGCTGGCTGATGAAATTTGTGCCAGAGAACACCGGCTTTTTGAGCAGTGGATACATGCAATAGGCAGGGAACCGGGTATTCAATAGTCTATCTGCCTCCGAGCCTGTTTAACCCTGCCTTGGCCTGCTGATCGATAGAGTTCTGAAAGTCATGGGCGGGCATCTGGAGGCACTCTTTGTAGTGCTGAATTGCCTGTACTGGTTTATTGCTGCGCTCGTACATTTTTCCCAGCTGCAAAGCTGCCCTTGCAGCAAACTGTTCGTGACGTTCTTTCCCGATGCGGATAGTGTATTGATAGTATTCAACGGCTTTTATGAAATCATCAGTTTCCTCAGAGATACGACCCATCCTGAAATAGTATTCAGCTTTGTCGGCGGGATTGCTTAGTGTGGCAGTATTGGCATTGGTGAGCGTTGTAAGCGCTTTACTGTAGTACCCAGCCTCAATCAGGAGCCTTGCCTTTAACAGTATTTTGTCAGGCCATGTGGCAGATTCAGTGAATTTCTGAGCCTGCTTATCGGCATCTATTCTGGCAGTACCGTTTTTGCTAATCTGGCTGCGGCAGTTCACCGCCCTGCCGGGATCTCCTGACAGATACCAGATTAAAGCCATTCTCTGCCAGCAGTCTTTTATATACAGGTCGCTTTTGTTTTTTTTGAGATAGCTGGTGAAGGAGTGAACTGATGAGGTATCGCATTGGTTGTATAGGGCGCATCCCATCTGGTAGTCGAATACCGGGTATAAACCAAACGAGGGGTCTCCAGAAGCCGCTCTGAGCGTCTGAATAGCTTCGTCAGATTTCCTGTAGTCAAGTGCCAGGTTTGCTTTTACGTATGTATTCAGCAGGTTGTTGTATGTGGAGAAGTTTTTGCTGCTGAGGAAATCCCATACTTCTTTTTGCTCGAGCAGCAGGTAGAAGCGGGTGTATATTGCATACAGGACAGTTTCGGCATAAAACGGATCGTTTGCTGTGTGGGTGCCAATGAACGCATTCAGTTTGCCTGTGCCATTTTTTACACTGCCTGTCATGCCAAAAATGGAAGCCAACCATCTGTAATTGCCCGGAAGTGATCCCACCACTGCCTCTTCCAGCCCCAGGAATGTATTATTGTACTCGAACTGAGGATACAGTTTCAGGTTCTCCTTCAGTAATGTGAAGGACTTACGGAAATAACCGGCAGTGCTATACTGTTCTCCAAAGCGCATGTTAATTATGGCCCAGTGCAGGTAAACACCTGCTTTGCAGAACCGGTACCAGGGAGATGCCGGATCACCTTTGTCCAGCAATTCCAGGTGCTCATCGAGGTGCTCTGCGCGTTGTTTAAAATCTGACTTACTGCAGTTGAGCAGTAGCAGAATACAATCTTCGTAATCCGAGATATACACAGCCAGCAGATTGTAGGAGTCTGACTTAATCTCATTGAGCAGGCAGGTACGTGCATCTGCTATGTGAAGTGACAGATAATGCTGGTATGCCTTTTTGCAATTTTCGCTGTAGGTATAGTGATAACCAGGCGTGGCAGCACTGCTGCTGCCGAAACACAGTACAAACAGAATTGCCGGCAGTAGGTGCTTCATGGCTCAAAGTTAAGCATGTGAAGAAGTCAGCGATGCGCCCTTTTATTTCATTACTACCTGGAGGGTCTTACGGGTCTCCTGGCGGAGCAGAATCTGCTTGTTTTTCGTAAGTTCATCAACAGATGCTGTATTGAAATGGCGGACAGTTAGAATCTGCACATTTTCATTCAGGGCAACCTTATAGTCTTTGCTGAGCGCTTTTTTGAGTGCTGCTATTTTATCTTCCCTGTTGTCAATGCAGGCAACAAAGCTGATGGCGGCATTCTGAATAAGGTTGATCTTTACTTTCAGGTCGTGGAAAATACTGTACAATCTGCTCAGGTTGTCTTCTGTAATAAATGAGAAATCTTTTGTGGTAACCTGAATCAGTACCTGATTATCTTTAAGAACAATGAGTGGCGGGTAGTTTGCCGCATCTACATCGGCTTTGATTACAGAACCAGGCAGCGAGCGGTCGAAAAAGCACTTTACATAAAGAGGTATATTGGCATTCTGTAAAGGCTTAATGGTTTTAGGGTGAATAATCTGAGCACCGTAAAAAGCCATTTCAATGACCTCGTTAAAGGATATTGCATCAATCTTTACAGTGTTTGGGAATAGTTTAGGATCGGCATTCTGCAGGCCGGCAACATCTTTCCAGATTGTTACAGACTCCATGCCCAGCATGGCGGCAAGAATAGCCGCTGTGTAGTCTGAACCTTCGCGACCCAGTGTTACAGATTTGCCAGCCTTGGTTGATCCGATAAAGCCCTGCGTAACCACTACCTTTCCACGCTTCAGTTCACGGCCAATAATAGCCTGAGCTTCCAGTTTGGTATGGTTCCAGTCAACAGCTGCATCGCGGTAAGTGTCATCTGTCAGTACCACCCGCCTGATATCTATCCAGAGATTCGGAATGTTATTCTGGGTGAGCAGGAAAGAGAAGATATGCGAAGACAGCAACTCGCCCATACACACAATCTGGTCATACGAATAATCATATCTGCCCGGATCAACCGTGCCTACAGCCTTGTTCAGTTCTGCAAAATGCGTATTCAACGCCTGCTCTGCAGAGGGGTAATGCGAATCGTTGAGCAGCGCACGGGCAAATTCCAGGTGCTGCTGCTCAAGGGTTTTGGCGGCGGCAAGCGCATCTTCTTTCTTACCCTTACAGGCAAGGTTCACAATATTCTCAAGTGCATTGGTAGTTTTTCCCAACGCCGACAATACAAGCAGTAATGGTTTGGCTTCTTCGTTAACAATTGGCAACAGGGCAGTCATTCTGCCAGCATCAGCTATGGACGCACCCCCGAATTTAAAAACACGCATAAGAGCTTAAAAAGCAAAAATTAAAAAGTAAAAACGGAATTTGATGCAAAGATAATTTGTAAATCCGCAATGAGGTGATTAGCTAAATGAAAAAGTGAAGTAAATAACACTTCTTTAATACCAAACTCTAACGCAGGTGTAACCTTTATACCACTTTCTTACCCCTCATGGCTTCTTTCAGTGCGGCATCCATAACCCGCTCAGCAAAGGGCCGGGAAATGTCGTTCAATACTTCGGTGGCATTGTGGATCCGGTCTTTGTCATTGGCACTGATAGCATCCTGCAGCTGCTGTATGTAGCTTTTGGTAGAGGATAGCTCTTCTTCAGTTAGGGAGCCTTTGTACTTTACCATGAATTTTTCGGTGGTATCAATCATTTGCCGAGCCTCAGTGGCGGCTTCTACCAGCGCGCGTGTTTTAATATCGTCTTTGGCGTGGGTAAGCGAATCCATCAGCATGTTTTCCACTTCCTCATCCGTAAGGCCATATTGGGGTTTCACGTCTATGCTCTGTGCAACGCCGCTGCGCAGCTCTGTGGCACTCACCTTCAGTATACCATCGGCATCAATCAGGAAAGTAACTTCCACTTTGGGCAAGCCAGCAGGCATTGCCGGAATTCCCGACAGATTGAATTCTGAAAGTTTGCGGTTGTCTTTAACCAGATCTCGCTCGCCCTGATAGACGGAAATACACATACTGCCCTGCCCGTCTTTCTGGGTAGTGTACTGACGGCCTACTTTGGAAGGTATCTTAGAATTGCGGGGAAGGAGGACATCCATCAGACCGCCCATTGTTTCTATGCCCAGCGAAAGCGGTGTTACATCGAGCAGGAGCATTTCGGTGTTGTTGCCGGCCAGTATATCAGCCTGCACTGCGGCACCCAGTGCCACTACCTCATCCGGATTCAGATTATCATAAACATCACGCCCGAAGAACTTCTTTACACTTTCTTTTACCAGTGGCACTCTGGTGGAACCTCCAACCATAATAACCGCATCTATCTGCTCCGGTTTCATTACTGCATCGCGCAGTGAGTTTCCGCAGGCTACAATGGTCCGGTCTATCAGCGGCTGAATCAGTTCGTTGAATTTCGTTCTGGTAAGCGTTACTGGCTGACCATCAATAGCGCCTTCATAAGTTTCGTTATCAGACAGGTGGACTTTAGCAGATTCAGCAGTAACCCTGAATTGCTGGGCAAGTGATTTGAAAGTGCTTAATTCCTGATCTGTGACTCCCAACTGCTGCTGCCAGTATTTTACTATGGCATTGTCCATGTCATCACCACCCAGATAGGTATCGCCATTAGTAGACAGCACTTCGAAAATGCCGTTGTGGAGGGTGAGTATAGATATATCAAATGTGCCGCCACCCAAATCGTAAACGGCAATGGTTTTTTCTTCGTTGTTTTTTACACCAAGTCCGTAGGCCAGGCTTGCGGCAGTGGGCTCGTTGATAATACGCAGCACATCGAGCCCTGCCAGCCTGCCGGCATCGCGGGTAGCCTGGCGCTGCGCATCGTTGAAGTATGCCGGTACCGTAATAACCGCTTTGCTGATACCGGTTTTCAAAATATGTTCTGCACGTTTCTTCAGTTCTTTGAGGATTAAGGAAGAAAGCTCGATAGGAGAATAAAACATATCGCCAACCCTGATTTTTACCAGTGCATCAGTGTTGTTATCAATTATATTGTATGCGAAAAAGCCAGTATCGTTACGGACATCGTTGTAAGATTTGCCCATCAGGCGTTTTACGGAATATATAGTGCGTTCGGGCTGGGCAATCAGCAGTTCTTTTGCCGGGTTGCCCACTGTAGCGTTGCCAAATTCATCGAAATGAACAATGGAAGGAACCAGCGCCAGGCCATCTATATCTTTGAGCGCTATAGGCTGACGTGTATCGCCCCGCACAATAGCGATAAGGCTATTTGTAGTACCCAGATCTATGCCTACTATTATCTCCTCCTGCTGTATACTGCCAGTAACTAAATTAATGGCGACCTTGCCCATATATAGATTTTACAATTGAGGTGCAAAGGTATGTGATAAAGGCATTATCGAAGTTGGCACACATAAATAGCTCTATAGTGTTTGCTGATAGTATACATTAGATGAATTTCTACCTGTAAAGGGGTGACAGCTGTTTTTATGTGCAGCAGAAATTGTGTATTATTGTAAACGGCAAACATCTTTTATGTACAGAGTTCTGATACCGGGATTAATCCTGACCAGCGTTATATTTAGCTCCTGTGGTTTTTACGAACACCGGGAGCGGCAGATGCTTTTTAATGAAATCACTGCCACCAACGACAGTCTGGATAAGCTGGTAAGAGGATGGCATCAGGCACTGGAAAAAGCTGTGTTTACAAAGAATTTTTCTACTCTTGGCAGTGAGCGTATCAAAATAGGACAATTTTTCAGCAGGAGGAGGTCGCTGATAGCCAATCTGGAACTGCCGCCAGATGCACACACACTGAGGGAAAGCGAGGATGTGTTTCTTACAGCACAATCTGTGATGGTTACCGATGTATATCCCCGATTTGAGCCTTTTAATGACCTGACGCCAAGAGATACGATACAGGCGAGGCGTAAACTGGTAGCCGCTGACCAAGATACTGAACTGGCATGGAAGCTCACCATAAAAAAATCGCTGGATGCATTTGCAATAAAAAACAATCTTAAGAGTTCTAAGAAGTAGAGAACCGGCACCTGTGACCCTTTTTGTACCGGATACTGAGCAACTGTTATTTCAAAATATCCTGTATGAAAAGACATTTTTCATTGCTCGCGGCTCTTTTACTGCCGGTAGTACTGCTGGGTAGCAAGCGCGCCATGAATATTTCGGACGCTATTAAGAGCAGGTTTGTAAAGATGACCGCGGTTAATTTCAAAGGAGGCTATACCGGCACATCGGTGAGGCTGTCTGTTACCAATCTGAAAAAAGACTCTCTTGACCTTACGGTAGACCTGGGTATTATATTAAAACCTGAGGATTCAGGTTATCAGCCGATGGTGCTGGCCGGGGAAGAGAACCTGGTACTGGCACCCAATGAGAAGGGGGCGGTAGATGTGGAGGTGTTTTGTGGAAACAGCCCATTGCACTGCCCCAAATAAAACTCTGCTCTATAGCTACTGGAAGAAGGGCAGCAATGAACTAATCAGTGTGCTTACCTATATTCATAACCACAGGCTGTATGATTATCTGGGCCAATCAGCGGTATGGACGATAACCAATAACCATGATGCTGGTGGTGTATATGACCACAGCAGGGATTCGCTATCCAAGCAACTCATAGACACCATATGTGCAGTTACGCACAGGCCCAAACCTGATTACTATACAATTACGGAACAGAACGAGATACCCGGGCAGGTTGCCTATACGGCGAAGACGATGAAAATCGTTGCACAGTTTAATTTGGCACTCAGGGGTTCTGCAATACTAACACTGGGAGTGTTTGATGAGAAAGAGCATATGATTGAAACTATTTTTGAAAGAAAACGTTTCGAAAAAGGGATGCATCGGTTTGAAGCGAATTTCAACGCCGAGGCATATGGAGCAGGAAAGTTCTCAATCAGGCTAATGGACACGGAAAGAGTGCTGCAGGAGAAAAAGGTAGTTGCAGTTGAATAAGGCCTACTCCCTGAAATGCCCTCTGTAAGGGTGCGCCCTCATGCCATACTTGTGCCGACCCCAGTACATGCGTTTAACATTCATGTGGCGCTCACGCCCCCAATGACGGCTAAAACGGCCTGATGGCTGCCAGGATCTGAAAGTGGTTCCTGAAGCATAGCGCATCTGGCAACCACTGCCAAAAAACAGCAGTATCAGCACAGCCATTGATAAAATTACCTTGTTGAGCATAAAGGCAATGATAATCCGGTTTGAAAAATCGTTTCTTCAGACAAATACCATCAGTGGTGCCGCATGTTATTTATCCTGTGTGCCGGCGTTATTCTTCAGTTTTCTTCTTTCGTGCTGTTTTCTTGGCAGGCTTTTCAGCTTCGGCAGCAGGTTCTTCAGTTGTTTCTGCTTTCTTCTTTTTCGCTGCTTTTTTTGGTTTGTCTTCCTTCGCCGCACTTTCATCAGCTACAGGTGCTTCAGCAGGCTGATCAGCTACTGCTGCCTCTTCCACAGGCTCTTCGAAGCGAAGCAGGTCATTCGCTTTAAGCAACTCAAACCACTTGAGCATTTTTTTCATGTCGCTCACGTAAATGCGGTCGTCATCGAACTCAGGAAAGATGCTTTTGAAATATGATTTTATTCCTTTATCGTCTGTAGTTTTAGGATCTGCCGGTGTTATCGTACCAGCGTTATCCAACATTTTTTTAAACACCTCCTGCAGGCGAACGTTTTCGCCGGTAGTGAACACTTCAATGCTTTCAAGAGGGGTTACATTGTGCTGACGGGCGGAGATAAATTTTGTAGTTTTATCCGCTACGCTGCGCACGATAGCACCATCACTTTTGGTGGTTAGCAACTGGTAAAGCCCGCCAAGGCCTGTAACTGCAACTATTTCTCTGTATTCCATAATCTTATTTAGAAGGGGAGCAAAAATATACTTTTTGGGGTAATTAACTGTTATTTTTTGAGCGAATATTGAATGCGTTATTCTAATTTGAATATAATTTGTGTAAAAAAAGGGGATAAAGCGGATGTTCAGCCTTATCTGCGGGATTAAGTTTATTATATATTTGCCCCATGATTCTTTCTGATTCGCGTATACTTGAAGAAATAGAAAAAGGTACAATTGTAATTGAACCATTTGACAGGGCCAACCTGGGTTCCAATTCCTATGATGTAAGATTAGGCAAATACCTTGCAGTGTATAATGATGAAATGCTGGATGCACGCAAGCATAATCTGATCAGCCACTTTGAGATACCGGAAGAAGGTTATGTGCTGTTGCCGGGTACCCTGTACCTGGGCGTGACTGAGGAATATACTGAGACACATGCGCATATCCCGTTCCTTGAGGGCAAATCATCTACCGGAAGGCTGGGTATTAATATTCATGCTACAGCGGGCAAGGGAGATGTGGGTTTCTGCAACGCATGGACGCTGGAAATTTCCTGTATACAGAAAGTACGCGTTTATGCAGGAATGCCTATAGGACAGCTTATATACTTTGCCGCCGAGGGAGATGTGATCAACAAGTACAACAAAAAAGCGGGTGCCAAGTACAATGGCAAGACCAACAGGCCTGTGGAGAGCATGATGTGGAAGAACAAGTTTTAGATTGTTACCACTTGATTCCGGAAAGAATATCCTGAGTGCATTCGTAATTAACGGGTACCGTTACATATGCGCCGCGCCTGCCAGCTTTTACTGTGCCGGTGAGTTTTATTTTCATATCATTGCCCAGCAGTAACCCCAACGCGTTACTTAACACATGTTTCAGGTCTACGTCCATTAATACAGGCAGAGAGCAGGTATCCAGCCTGTTGATGGTTTGTTTGCCTTCAACCTTCATTTTACCCAAAGGGTTTCCGTTAAGCGAAACGGCAATATCGGCTTCTTTTAGTTTTACGGCATAACGGTTGGGGTTATACAACCTGATATCCATTGACAACGTGGTTTGTTTTACCCCAACCTGCTGCAGTTTCAGGTGCGCCACATTTTTGTATTCGAGCATGCGAGGTGCTTTGCAGGAATACAGCAAAGAAAATGTAACCAACACCAAAAAGCATTTCTTAATAGTCATGTGTGATTTTGCGGCCTTGTTAAAGAAGTTATTTGTACCGGAATCCAATCTTTACACCCAAAGATATGCTTGGCGAGAACCTATGGGCATCAGAGTTAGTAAAATTGTCTATAAATCCTTCATTCCAATGATATAACAGATTCTCATGTCCGTTGAGTGTGTTATGTACCACCCGGTATCTGAACCCAAATCCAAAGTATTCATCTAAGTAGAATCTACTTTTCAGGTTCTGAATTTTACCGATTTTTATGTGAACTGCATTTACATATTTACTAACGGAGTATTCGATTTCAGAAGTAGGAGGATCTTTGTATTTATCGGTCACGATATACGTTTGGCTCTTGTATGCATATTCCAATGCCAGATAGTATGTCCATTTCGGGCTGCCACCAAAGATGCTGCGCAGGTAGTATTTCAGGTTCAACTTCGACATAAATCCGTTAGTATAGAAATTTCCAGCTTCTACTGATACCGAAAAAGGTTTGCAGAGCCTGAGTTCAGTGCCAAGAGTGAATCCGCTGGAATATGTTGGGTTGAGCAGTTGAGTAGGCATCATGTAAACCGAATAAGGAGGTTGCAGTACCTGAAAGCCCTGGGCAAAAACATGACTGCATACTGTAACAAGGAAGGATATGAAGGCTAACCTTAGAGTCATGAAAAAGCGATATGCCTTTGTACTGCAAAACCTATGCCACCTATTATCAGCCGTTCTTCCTTTTCACAGCTTTTTCGGCTGAGGCTACGATGCTATCTTTGGTAAGGCCGTACTTATCCAGCAGCTGTTTAGGTGTGCCACTTTCGCCGAAAGTATCCATTACCGCTACATATTCGTGCGGAGCAGGGCATGAGCGGGATACAACATTGGCAATACTGTCGCCGAGGCCACCATTGATCTGGTGTTCTTCGGCAGTAACGATACAGCCTGTTTTTCTGACAGATGCAATTACTGCTGCTTCATCGAGTGGCTTGATGGTATGGATATTGATGAGGTCTACCGAAATACCTTTTTCGGCAAGTATTTTGGCGGCTTCTACTGCCAGCCACACCATATGCCCACATGCGAAAATGGAAACATCAGTACCCTCTGCAAGTACCTGAGCTTTGCCTACCTCGAATTTCTGGTCCTCGGCGGTAAAGTTTGCCCATTTGGGCCTGCCGAAACGCAGGTATACCGGTCCCTCATGATCTGCAATAGCTATGGTTGCAGCTTTGGTCTGATTATAATCGCAAGGAACGATGACAGTCATGCCCGGGAGCATTTTCATCATACCGATATCTTCCAGCACCTGGTGGGTAGCACCGTCTTCGCCGAGTGTAAGTCCGGCGTGAGAAGCGCATATTTTCACATTTTTGCCGCTGTAGGCTACGCTCTGGCGGATCTGGTCGTATACGCGGGAGGTGGAAAAATTGGCAAAAGTAGTGGTATAAGGTACTTTGCCCCCTATAGTAAGCCCTGCTGCCACACCAATCATATTGGCTTCAGCGATACCGCACTGAATGAAACGATCTGGAAATTCTTTCATAAATCCGTTGAGTTTCAAAGAGCCTGCGAGGTCGGCAGTGAGTGCAACAACATTCGGGTTGCGGCGGCCAGCTTCGAGGATTCCATCTCCGAAACCACCACGGGTTTCCTTTTCGTTGAGTACTAAGATATCGTTGAGTGTTGGCATAAATTAATTGTAAAAGCGATCTTAAAATTGGAATTCGCAGGCAAAAATACATTTATAGTGTTGTGAAAAATATTTTTGTGCAGAAATTTGTATACAGGAAATCAACATGCCCTAATATTCCGGGTTTTTGTAGGTATTAAGAACAGAATAAACGATTACCTCATCATCAAGGACATCAAACAAAATGACAAAAGGAAACCCATCTAATTTTACATCGCGCAGTGTCTTTTCCCTATCTGAATGAACAAAACTATAAAACTGAGGATTTTGTGAGAGTAATTCATATACTTTTTGCAAGGATTCGAGAAACCTGATCCCTAAGCCTCCCTGCGCCTCTTCGTAATAAAGAAAAGCATCAAGGGCTTCACCTTGCGCTTTTTCTGTAACAATAATCCGGTACAGCATCTTACTTTCTGTGATTCCTTATCATTTCTATGCTTTCCTCGGCAGTATACGATTTTGAAGTTCCCTTACGATGGTTTTCGCGCCGCTCATAAATCATCTTCATGGTCGCATCATCGTACTTCCTTCCACTCTCCGAACCAGCACTGCCACCCACTAAAACATAAATTGCAGTAAGGTGCTGTTCGTCTGCGACATTGATATATTCGTGCAACCGCTCCCTTAAAAGTTCTAGTTCCATAACCAGTATTTGAAAACAAATTTAAACAATTTAGGATAGATAGCTGCAATTGAAACAACAATATTCACTTTGTCAATACATACCCCCAATCCTTCAGCCATGCTATGATTTTGTCTTTGTAGTCGCCCTGGATGATGATATAGCCGTCTTTAACGCTACCACCTGCACCGCATTTTGTTTTCAGCTGCTTTGCCAGTGCTTCCATATCGTCGGGGGTGCCAACATAACAGTCTACCAATGTTACTACCTTCCCAGCCCGCTGCTTGGTGTCCAGTTTCACCCTGAGCTTTTGCTTGTCTTTTGGGAGGGTTTCAATGTTTTCTTCAGCCGGAAAATCATTGAAGAAATCTTTATTGGTGGAGTAGGCGAGGCCATCGGGCCGGGATGCGTTTTTTTTGGACATCGGTAGTGCAAATAATAGCCAAAATTAAGGAAGCGCTGAATCATTCAGGAAAGAATTTCACCTAAAACACTAATTTAGCATTCTCAAATTCCAATCAATGAAGAAAGTTGTTAGTGGGGCTGATGAGGCCATCCACGATATACCATCGGGAGCCACATTAATGCTGGGTGGTTTCGGCTTGTGCGGTATCCCAGAAAAATGTATTGCGGCAATTGTAAAAAAAGGTATCAATAATCTCACCTGCATCTCGAATAATGCAGGGGTTGATGATTTTGGTATCGGGTTGATGCTGCAGCAAAGGCAGGTAAAGAAAAT
>OMJB01000068.1 GCA_900299255.1 Sphingobacteriales bacterium | reverse complement strand
GTTTCTTCTTTGAATTTGAATTCTCCTGCATCAGGGTCTACCACTGGTGCTGCGGCTGGCGTAGGTGTTGTAGCAGCCGGGCCGCTTACTGGTGCATTAGCGTGGGTAGCGTTTGCAGGTGTGTTGGGAGGAGTAGCAACTGGCTTGTGGTCCTGAGCTTTTACCGATACTGTTCCTGCCAATGAAAGGCAAAATAGTGTAATGAACACTTTTTTCATAACTGTTGATTTTTGGTTTAAAATTAGAGAAAATTTTTCGTTGTCTGATCGTTTTTATGATTTTTTAACTAATTAGTTGTTTCAGATTGCTATTTACTGTAGTATAAGGCTGCCATAATTGTTATTAAATGTGAGTCCGCAGTCGCTGCTTTGGTTGTCGCAGCTGGTAGAAAAGAAGCCGGCCAGTATGTCGCCTTTCTTTTCACCGGCTATATAGTTGAAGAACTCCTGTGCTGTGGCTGGTTTTGAATTTTCATTCAGTACAACAGTTTCACCGGTGGCTACCTGCCTGATGCGAATCTCCTGTACGCTGGAGCGGCAGTTGTGCGTGATCCGGTCAAAGGCCTTATACTTCAGCTGGCCAGATACATCGGGTTCCAGTACGCTGCAGGTGGAAGTAGACATCATATCCCCATCCGGGCATTTTACTGACTGTATGATACATATCTCCAGGGCGCCTGTAGTAGCATTGCATACAAAATCGTTGGTGTGATTGTATTTATCCAGTGGCGATTTGTAAGCTACATTCATAAATTTTGCCTTTGGCCGTGGCATTGCAGCCTTTGCGGCCACCGGGTTCTTTATTTCAGCAGTTGCCTTTATTTCCTGCGGCTGCTCGTAAGCTACACTGCTTACCGGCTCAGCGGCGGGTGCCTCATGCTTATCAGGCATCCGCACATTTACCGGCTGCCTCACTTTTGGTTTCGAAGCCAGTACTTCAGCTTCTGGTGCTTGTATCATTACTTTAGCCAGCCAGCCGCCACCCACCAGCAACAGTAATATTGCGGCAGCTTTGAGCCAGTTGTACCTGGGCAGGGCAATAGATTTATTGGCAGGCTGTTCGGTTCTTGCCTTGAAGCGCGCCCAGGCAGCATCAGTATCTGCTACAGGTGTAGGGTACATGTGCCTGCTTTCTTCCCACAGTGTTTTGTAATGATAAAACTGTTTGTTGTGCTCTTCATTTTCACCCATCCAGCCCTGCACCATTGCCTGTTCGGCATCAGTGGCTTCGCCGGCCAGGTATTTTGCCAGCAATTCATCCGGTATTTTCCTGTTCTCAGGTTTCATAACGTGGCACTTAAATGGTTAACAAACAACAATATCAATACAGGTAAGTAATCCAATAGTTTTTCTCTCAATACCTTCAATGCCTTGCCCAGGTGGTTCTCTACTGTTTTTACAGAGATGCCCAGTTTATCACTGATCTCGCGGTACCGCAGCCCCTCATACCTGCTCATCTGAAACACTGTGCGGCACTGCTCGGGCAGTTCGTTTACTGCGCTGTCTATTTTTGCTCTCAGCTCCCTAAGTATCAGGTTGTCGGTGGGGTTTGAAGCCCGCCCGGCACTGCTTACTGCATCTGTTCTGTAGTTTTCCTTTACTTTGGCGTGTTTTAGAAAATTCAGGCTCTCGTAGTATACCGACCTATATAGGTAGGCATTCAGCGACTGTCCTATTTTTATCTGCTCCCGTTTTTCCCAGAGTTTGAAAAACACATTTTGCACTATTTCCTCTGCATCATCATCATCCCGAACAATAGTATTGGCGTAGGCGTGTAGCTGCTGAAAATGTGTTTTGAAAACAATTTCGAACTGAGCCGGATCGGCACTAATTTGGTGTATGCCGGCCGAACCGTTCTCCATCAGCAAATCTGTAAGTACAGGGTTAAAGATAACAGCTTCTGCCAACCTATCGCATTTATACTAAGACAGCGGTGCGGAAAAATACCCCTAATTATGGAGGAAAGAAATATGTATTTTGGTGGTTGGGAATTGGGGATTTGGAATTAGGCCCAGATAGCTATCGGGAGGGATAAGGACTAAAGTTTAAAGTTCCAACAGAGTCTCCTTTCCAAGGCAATGTGTCTTTGATCTTCTAAATAGATTATTGTTATTTTTTATCTTTGGTTTCTAGCTTTTATTCTATGCCGGAAGATAATTCAATAGAGTACGTTAAAATGCAATTCCAAACGCACATGGAAGAGTATAAAATGCTACGTACTGAGATCCTTAAAAGACATGATTTTTTAAACAACAATATAAATTTTACAATTGTGCTTTTAGTTGGTATAACTGCAGCACTTTTTTCTCTTTATACAAAAACTAATGATCCTGATTTTGTTATTGTTATTCAATATGCGTTGCTTTTTGCAACTATACCATTTTATGCTTTCGGGTGCTTTCATGCAGTTAACATCTTCCTTTTAGTCAGTGTTGACAAGTATATTTATAAAGAACTTAAACCTAAAATAACTGCGCTCCTAAAAAGCAATGAAGACGCATTATTTGGTTTCCAAAAATTAATTTTGCGGAGATGTTCAACAAGAAAAAAACAACAACGGCATTTGGCCGGTTCTTTTCTGCTTACTGGCCATTAATTATCCCTCTTCTTTTTATCTCTGTTTATCTCACCATTTTTTTTAAAACATCATCCATTTGTGAAATGGAATGGTCGCAAAAACTACTATTGATCGTTAACTTAGTTGGCATAATATTGACTATTTATACTAATAGAAAAGCTTCTACAGAATATTCACGAATAAATTAAACTAATGTATCGGAAAGCACTACAATGTCCACTTCTCTCTTAGCCATTTAAAGCTCCAGCAGTGTCTTCTTTTCAAAGCAAAGTGCGCAAGCCAAGGGACTCTGCGGTTGTGGCATTCCAAAATAAGTTGACATGGCGTTGGATTGATTTTTTCGCCTTTATTGGTCTTATTTGCTTACCAACAAAACTTCAGGGAACAGAAGATGACATCTCCCGCGCAAGGTAGCAACTGGAAATAAGGCCTGCTGCGGCGGCAAACATATAGGTGAGGAGGTTTAAAATTTGATTGTAATTGCAGGTATATATAAGGCCAATCCCGCAATCCAATTGTTTAAATTAACACATTGATAATGAAATACCGTCTGTTAACGGTAGCGGCATAAAGTGTGTTCTGATAATTTTGATTTCAGAAATGTTCTTATATAGAGCATTCTTCCGCAATCAATTTATTTCATCACCTGTTTTAAATCTTTGAAAAATGCCACAACCAAAAATCAACCTTAAGAACTTTGCTGCTGTGCAGCAGGAAGCTATTTCAAATTTCCAGTTCAGCAATCTGGGTCCAGCAGGCCCTACATCGCTTGCCGACCTGAAAGCCAAACTGGCCAATACAAGGGACTTGCTGCCACCGGTGTACAGGGTCTCGCTGTACGACCCTTTCTCAGCATGGGTGAATCAACTGACACAGCAGGATTATGATAACATTATGGGAAATCCGGGCGCAAAGTCGTTTGTATTTGATTTTGCGCAGTCTGTAATACAGCATGCTACCAAGTATGAACACGATGCCACCTGTGCATTTCAGGAGGTAGTGAGCGATATGTATGACGGCTTTCTAAGTGCTGAGGACAGGCAGCACATAAAGATGCCCGATTTTGAAGTAATAGCACCCATCGTAAAATGGGGCAATCCGGAAGACGGGCCATATACGATAACTATAGAGCAGGCCATGCAAATAAAGGTGCAGAATGCCATTGTGAGCCTGCCGCCTGCAATAGCACATGGCGTGCTGGTAGCATGGTCGAGCCTGGCACACGAAACCGCCGGGCAAGATATAGCGCATGCCGATGACGGGCTGGTGCCTGAAATGCAGGCAGCAGTGGCGAATGCTATCAGAAAGGATACAAAAATCAAATCGGCAGCAATGAAAAACCTGCTGGCTACATACTGGAGCAACTGCATGGATGAAACCAGTGCCGATGTAATGGGCATACTGAATATGGGGCCTGCACCGGCAATAGGCATGATACCTTTCTTCAGGTCGTTTTTGCATCAGGTTGGGCGCCCTGCAAAATTGAGGAATACCGGCCCTGGCGAAGACCCACATCCGGCTGATATACTGAGGGTAATGCTGGGTGCATCAGCTGTGAGGGGGCTGTCGTTCGCTGGGTCGGGTGCCTGGGCCGATGCCATTCTTGCCGAGGGGCTGAAAGACCTGACAAGTATCAAACTAAGCACCACGGGCCCCCTTGTAACTGTAGACAAAGCTTCGGCACAGCGGTCGGCAGATATAGCTGCGGCTACATTGATGAATTTTAAGTTTAATGCATTGGGTGGGCATTCACTCAGGGAAATACAAGACTGGAAAGATGCAGACGAGCAGATTGTTGCTAATCTCAGGGGGGTATTCAGCGGAACAGCAACTGCATCTGCGGCCGTGATGCAGGGTGCGTATGCTGCCCACGTGGTGGCGGCCGCTGTATATGAGAGCATGATGGTGGTGCAGCCTGTAGCTCCGCTCTTTACAAAAATGATAGCCCTGCTGAAGCAAATGCATGATGCCAATGCCGGCTGGGGCCCGATGTTTGTGCTGCAGCCCGGGAATATGAAACGTGATGTTATGATTCAGTTGAATGATGAACCGCCCGCTGCACCGGTGGCAAAAACGGCAAAGAAAAAGGCGGCAATAAGAAAGAAGTAATTTTGTTGAAAGTACATATAGCCGGAAATAACCCAGTGTTATTTCCGGTTGTCGTTTTAAATAAATAGCTGTTTTTAGAACAGCAGGCGGAGCAGGAGTATCAGTTAAGAAGCTTAAGCGTTATTCCCATCTTTTTTTTAGTAACTTCGTCCTTTAGTACTTATTTTTTAACAATTGGCTTGCGGAAAATAACTGTGCAGTAGGGTACAACGGTCGTTGGTGTTTGTTATATATTAGGTTAAAAGGGAAAAGTGAAAACCTAAGCGTTTTCCTTTCTGTTTTATCTTCCCGGAAAAAAGTTATCAGGTACGCTTGCTTTATATAAACGTATTTAAATGGGATGTGGCAATTGCGGGTCCGGTGCCAATGGCGCGGCTCCTGGTTGCAAAGGAAATGGTGGGTGCAGTACCGGCGGGTGCAACCGGCTTAATGTGTATGACTGGCTGAGCACACTTCCTTTGCATGATGCAGCAAAACCTTACCCTCTGGTAGAGTTTTCTTTCAATAAAGGCAGCAGAAAAGAGTTTTTCAGAAATAACACACACCATGTGCTGGAGAAGGGCATGTGGTTTGCCCTGGAAGGCCTGGGTGGTTATGATGTAGGTCAGGTAAGCCTTACGGGCGAACTGGTGAAACTGCAACTGAAAAAATACGGTGTTCGCGAGAATGACGTGGTGAAACGTGTACTGCACCCCGCTACCGAGGAAGAACTGAATCTGGCCACAGAACAAAAAGAGCGCGAAGCAGAAATACTGATCCGCAGCCGTGCTATAGCCAGGAGTCTGAAGCTGGACATGAAACTTTGTGAGGTGGAGATACAGGCAGATGGTAAAAAAGGTACGTTTTTCTACACTGCCGATCAGCGTGTAGACTTCAGGGAATTGATCAGGGTATATGCCACCGATTTTAAGATGAAGGTGGAGATGAAGCAGATAGGCGCGCGACAGGAGAGTGGTAAAGTGGGGGGCATTGGCTCCTGCGGCCGTGAACTGTGTTGCAGTACATGGCTTTCTGATTTTAAGTCTGTAAATACCACTGCGGCCAGGTATCAGAATTTATCTATCAATCAGACGAAATTATCTGGTCAGTGCGGCAGGCTTAAGTGCTGTCTCAATTTTGAGCTGGATACCTATATGGATGCACTGGTGGATTTCCCGGACCATGCGGAGCATCTGGAAACAGTGAAGGGTGTTATACACCTGCAGAAAAGGGATATTTTCAAGAATCTTATGTGGTACAGCTATTCGGATAACAACAAGCAATATCCGCTGAGCATCACCAGGGTGAAGGAGATTCAGAAAATGAATAAAATGGGCCAGAAGGCTGAGGAGTTAATGCCTGTGGAACTGGAAACCCGTGAAACCAAGAGCGGCAAAGTGGCTGATATGGGCTATGTTAACGACGTAGGCTCTATATCGCTGAAAGCACTTGAAAATAAGAATAAGAAGAAGAAACATAGCGGAAGCAAGGGCGGAAATCAGCCGGGCAACAGGCCGGGTGGAGGCCAGCCGCAGCAGGCCGGACAGCAGCAAAAAGGCGGTAACAAACCCAACAAAGGGCAACAAAATAAAGGCAATAACCGCCCTCAACAGCCAGGTGGCCAGCCACAGCAGGAAGGTCAGACGCAGCAGGCAAAACCACAGCAAAACCAAAACAGGCCTCAGCAGCAGGGCAACAGACCCCAGCGACAAGGTGGTCAGCAGCCGAAACCCGAAGGACAGGCAGGCCAGCAGGCTAAGCCACAGCAGCAGCAGGGGCCAAGGCCTGAAGGTGGGCAGCCGCGTGAAAACCGTGGGCCAAGACCGGAGGGTGGTGCGCCGAGAGAGAACCGTGGACCAAGATCTGAAGGCGGAGCGCGGGAAAACCGCGGGCCAAGGCCTGAAGGCGGACAACCCAGAGAGCAGCAGGGACCAAGGCCTGAGGGCAATAATCAGCCGCGGGAAAACCGTGGACCCAGACCACAGCGCAACAGGCCGCCAAGACCAGAAGGGGGAGGAGGCAGCGGTGCGCCTGCAGGAGGTGAAGCTGCGTCGTAGTCAGTCAGAACTTTTAATGTGCAGGTTAGTGTGGCAGAATAATAATCTTATTTCACTGCCCTGAACCTGAATGACAATCCTAGCGCCACATAGTGGTCGAGAGACGCTGTGCCCAGGCCGCAGGCTCCCGAAATGTCTATTTTAACGTCGTTACTGATATACCATGCAGCGCCTAACGCAAGGTTATGGTCGGGCAGTTTTCCCTTGGCCATAAATCCAAAAGCCTCGATATATGCGTACCACGATTTGCCGATGTTGAATCCGGGCGAGAAAGTATAGAAATATACAGGTGTGCAGTTATCTCCATCCCAGCTTATACCAAGGTTGTACCCGATTCCTGCAATTTTGGAGAAGGTGTTTTGGCATGTGAACCGGAAAATGAATGATGGGTTTGCTGGCTGAAAGTTTTTTGCTGCGGCAAAGGGTAGCCCAATATGTGCAATGACAGATGTTTTGGGTATCCAGCCGAGCTCTTCCACCAGAGCTACTTTTGCGCCTATCTCTACCGGTTCAAAGCCAGTTATCTGCCGGGCTGGTGCGGTGGGTATTTCGGTAATAAACGGTGCTTCTATACGTAATTCTGCCCTCCGGCTGATCCCATATTTATACAGTCCGGGAGGGTGGGTATAAACAATTGTTCCGTCTTTGTATGATTCCCGGTTAAAACCAAGCTCGGCCTGAAAATACCTGAAAGGAGTAGTGGCGGCAGATTCGGTCTGGTCTGGCCGGTCTGTGTCAATGCGCTCCAGATGTGGTTTGCCGGGATGGGTAGTTGGCTGGTTATCGTTTGCCGCTTTCAGCTGTGCATAAGCAATCAGCTGACAAAATGCCGCAAATAATACAATAATGAACTGTTGAGCTATTTTGATAGTACAGGATTTTTAGAGTTAAAATTTGTTTTGCCAAACATAAAAATATAATTTGATAATACAAAATATGAAAATTAGGCAAGGCTAATAAATAGAGAGTGGCAGCAAATGAATCTCTTACGTTTTCGAAAGAAACAGTTTACCTCAGGCTGTTACCGTAAGATTATGTTTTACCTCCCGATGACGCTGCTGGTGTGATATTATTTGAAATTCCCTTAAATTGCATATAGTTTATTCAGGATGCAGTGTATGTACCTACATCTTGTATATGATAGAAGTGAGTGAGATGAGAACAATTTTATTTCAGGATTTGGGTAAAGTGGCATATGATGCTGCCTGGGCATACCAGGAAAGCCTGCTACAGTCTAACCTGCAGATTAAAGCAGCCAGATTTAATGGAAATACAGCGGCGGATTTGACGGGTGAAGTAACTACAGACCACCTATTGTTTTGCGAGCATCCACACGTATATACACTGGGTAAGAGCGGGCATATGGAAAACCTGCTGCTGAATGACAGGCGTATGCAGGAGTTGCGGGTATCGTTTTTCAAAACCAACCGGGGCGGCGATATAACCTACCATGGCCCGGGGCAGATAGTTGGCTATCCCATTTTAGATCTGGAGTACTACGGTACCGATTTGGGAAAGTACATGCGCAATCTGGAGGAAGTAATCATTCGCACGATAGCGCACTATGGGATAGCAGGGGAGCGGCTGCCGGGGGCTACCGGTGTGTGGCTGGATGCAGACGTGGCAGGCAGAGCAAGGAAGATTTGTGCTATGGGAGTGCGGTGCAGCAGATGGGTCACCATGCATGGTTTTGCGCTTAATGTAAATACTGACCTTAATTACTTTGGGTATATAGTGCCCTGTGGTATCACTGATAAAAGTGTCACCTCCATTGAAAAAGAAATAGGCAGGAAAGTAGATGAGCAGGAGGTAAAGGAAATTTTGAAGAAAGAGTTTGGCTCAGTTTTTGCAGCTGAGATAATAATGAATGCGGTTGAAGCGTTTTCGTAATGTGAAGGCGTGAGAAAAGGATATTAATAGTTTTGGCAAAAAGGAGGATAACATATTACTGGGGCGACAGGAGCCTGCTGATCAGGTTGGGCAACCGTACACAGCCGCGCATACGTGCGTTGTATCTGTGCGAGTTTCTGGTTACGTCAGGTATGGCTACTATTTTTCTGCTGCAGTGCATCCCGTTCAGGCACAGTGTGGTAAACTGGATAGCATCGGTAGGTGCTGCTGTATTGTATATGCTGTCGTCATACCGGTTTCTGGCTCGTTTGTTTTTCTCAGAGCGTATTTTAATGGATCAGCATTCTTTAACGCTGGTTAAGAAAACCATTTTTGCGCAACAGGTGCGCAGGTATGACTGGCGCAGTATAGGCATGCTTCATTATGAAGGCAAAACACCTAAAACTGATCACCCGCTGAAGGGTAAGAGTTTTGACTATTTTGGATTCGAAACACAGGAACACCTGATACAAAGCCTGCATCACGATGGTAATTTGTATTTTGATACTGTTGACGGCCGTGTGTACTTTGGTGCCGGGGTGTACTCATGGGACGCTGAGGAACTGGTACAGATGATGAAGCTGTATAACGGTAACACACTGCAGCTGGGCCCTGAGTGGAAAGAGATGCTCCAGGAAACGCAGAATTGATTGGTTATTTTCCGGATGGAACAACCGTTATAAACCCCGACTCAAGTTCCGTATAGTCCTTGCGCAGCACGAATTTGTAAACGCCTTTGTGCTGAAAGTTCCGTTTGTCAAGAATGATCTTCGTGCTGTTAAGCCTGGGTACTTCAATGATCACGTGTTTGTCTTTATCGTAGAATTTTACTGAGTAGTGATGGGTTTCCAAATCTTCAGGCAGGTCCAGCCGAACATGGCCGGTAGCGGTATCAGAATAGATGTACTTTGACCTGATGAATATCGGTGTGTTGTCTGTAATCTCGTCGTACGAATAATGGATTTTGTGCCGGGCTGGTGCCTGCCTGGCAGACAGGTTGCTGTCTGATGCAAACGTAAGCGCAACAGCTGGTGCAGCGTGCGTTGTTTTTTTTGCAGTATCGGGTGCTTTTGCGGCTGAATTATTTTCTTTAAACGACGACTCCAACTGAGCGGTGGGAGGGGTGGTTGCCTTATTTTTTGGTTCCTGACGTATTTCAGTTTCCTTCTGAGGCTCGTCTTTAGGTTTTTCGCGCACAGGTGGTGCCACCACCACTGAGGCGAGATTGCTCCGCCAGTTGAGCCCGGAACCGAAAACTATGGCAAGCTTATAATAGTATTTTCCGGGGGGTACTTTTTTATCGTTATAACTGTTTATCCCTTTTGCCGGCTTTTTAACGTAGCCTATTATTTCAAAATCGGTCATGCTATCATTTGATCGCATAACTGTAATGACTTTTACCTTATCGTATTGGTTCTGCCAGGTAATGATCACGTCTTTGTTTTCGCTGGTAGCGGCAATTTCGGGCAGGGAAGGCTGGGCAATCAGGTTGCTGGTGCCCAGTAGTAAGGGCAACAGTAAACAGGCACACATCCCCAATGCCGGTAATCTTTGTAGCCGGGTTGTAATACGAAACAAGCAAATGTGCAGGTAAGTGATGCTGAATACCACCGGAAAACTGAGCGTATTAAAGTTAAAACCGCAGCAGGGTAAAATTTTCCCGGTCACGGACAATTGCTCAAATATACCAAACCTGCCATGATTTTTACCATAAGCGTGAGATTGAAGGGGATATTGCTCCGTGATTTATGATGGAATCAACTATTTAATTATCTTAGCTGTTCACGAACACAAATACTATTCATGGGAATTTTCACAAAGAAACCAATAGGCCAGCTGATACAACACTCTTCGGAAGGTGATAATGGCCTGAAACGTACATTAGGTGCCGGAAATCTTATTGCACTGGGAATAGGTGCTATCATTGGTGCAGGCCTGTTTGTAAGGACTGCTGCTGCAGCAGCCAACTATGCGGGGCCGTCTGTAACCATAGGGTTTATTCTTGCTGGTATCGGATGTGCATTTGCAGGTTTGTGCTATGCCGAATTTGCGAGCATGATTCCCATCGCAGGAAGTGCATATACCTATTCTTACGCCACAATGGGTGAACTCGTGGCGTGGATTATTGGCTGGGACCTAGTACTGGAGTACGCTGTAGGTGCGGCAACTGTAGGAATTGCCTGGAGTGAATACCTGAACAAGTTGCTGGAACGGTTCGGATTGCATGTGCCGCTGGAATGGTGCCACTCACCGTTTGAAGTTTTTAAAAATGAAGCAGGCGTAATGCAGCATGGTATAATGAATGTGCCGGCATTGTTTATCATCTTCTTGTTAACGATACTACTGATAAAAGGTATTAAAGAGTCGGCGGTGGTTAATGGTATTATTGTGATATCTAAAGTGGCAATTGTTATTTTATTCATCTGCTTCGGCTGGCATTTTATCAATCCGGTAAATCATACGCCATATATACCCGATCCATCGAGTTATACAGATACGCAGGGCGTAACACATAACTATGGCGGCATTTGGGGTATACTAGGTGCAGCAGGCACCGTGTTTTTTGCATTCATCGGTTTTGATGCGGTATCAACGGCCGCTCAGGAAGCAAAAAATCCGGAAAAAGACATGCCGATTGGCATTCTGGGCTCACTGGTAATCTGCACGATTCTGTATATTTTGTTTGCGCACGTGCTTACAGGAGTAGCAAGTGTAAACGATTTCAGGACTGTTGGCAGGGAAGCATCTGTGGCTTATGCTGTACGTACTTATATGATCGGTTACGGCTGGCTTGCCGACTTTGTGGTGGTGGCTATTTTATTTGGTTTTTCTTCAGTAATCCTTGTGATGCTGATGGGGCAGTCGAGGGTGTTTTATTCCATGAGCAAGGACGGGCTGGTACCAAAAACATTTTCAAACCTGCATCCCAAATTCCAGACGCCACATCATTCTAACTGGATATTTCTGGTGCTGGTGGGCGGTTTTGCCGCATTCGTTCCGGGAGATATTGTTGGCGATATGACCAGCATCGGTACCTTGTTTGCGTTTGTGCTGGTATGCATTGGTGTGTGGATTCTCCGTGTTACTGACCCAAATATTCCAAGAAAATTCAAAGTGCCCATGGTGCCTGTTGTGTCCACACTGGGAGTAATAGTTTGCGGTGCAATGATGGCAGGGCTGGGCTGGACCAACTGGGCCAGATTATTTGGCTGGCTGATTATAGGCCTTGTAATCTATTTTGGGTACAGCATAAAACACAGTAAGCTGAAGAAGTAAATTGTTTTGTTTGTAATTTATTTTTGGTTCGTTAAACTTATTTGCAAAGAAGCAGTCTTAACAGCATAAAAACGATAAACTATGATGTACAAAACATTTCTGAGAAACAGTGCTGTGATCATTGTTGCAGCAACACTTGCTCTTGCATCCTGTAAGACAAAGAAAGATACAGTTACGCCGTCGCTGACCAGTGCGGATGATAACGGAGGGTATGCGTCTGATGCCGCAAAGCTGAATCAGAATAGCAATGATGTGATATCAATTGCCGATGTTGCGGGTACCTCGGGGGGGTCTAATTTGAGGACAACGGCAACAACTTTGGGTGGATGTGCAACAATAACAAATGATACCACTTCAACACCACATTTGCTTACCATAGATTTCGGGACGACTGGATGTGTTTGCGCAGACGGTAAAACCCGCAGCGGCAAGATTCTTGTAACCTATACGGGCCATTACAAAGATGCCGGCAGTACGCACACTATTACAACTAGTAACTATTATGTAAACGGACTGAAAACAATTGTACACAAGACTGTAACTAATGAAGGTATGAATACTGCAGGGCAGTATTGGTATAGTGTTACTGTTAATGATACGATTGTACTGGGCGTTGACAGCATGATCAGCTGGACTGGCACCCGCACCCGTACCTGGTTTGCCGGTTATGGCACAACCGACAGAAGCGATGATGTGTACCTGATAGGCGGCACTACTGTGCTAAGGCGCGCCAACGGAAATGTGTTTACCCATACTATTTCAGCAACTGATCCGCTGAAAGTGGCAATTGGGTGCAGGTGGATAGAGTCCGGTACTGAAACCATATCAAGTACTTCGTTTACGGGCGGCGACCGTGTGCTGGATTACAGCCGTGGCGGTGGCGGATGCGATGCACTGGCAACAGTAACAATTGGTACGCATACCTACGATATTACATTGCATTGATCTGATTAAAATTATTTGAGGCAGGAGGCGGGGCAATTTCCCGCCTCTTTTTTGTAAAATATGCTTACTTTGCACTTCAAACAGAATATTCATGGACGCTAAGAAACCAACAAAAGCAGGGCCGGTAAGGCTTCCTTCCAAGCCTATTTCTTTTTCCGGCCAGCCGTTAGCCAAGAATACCAAATCAGGCAAAACCACGATCAATAAGTCTAAAAAAGGTGGCGTGAACCTGATGCGTAAGCTCTCAGGCATGTAGTTTATACTTCGGCAGACGCAATAAATGCAATTAAAAAAAGCTCATTTTTTAATGCTTATATTGTTTCTGAATGAAAAACGGAAATAGGGGTGTAATCGAAAAATGGAATTTAACAAAAATGGTTTTGCTAGTCAGTTATAAACGAATCAATTTACCAACACCCAGGTAAATCCAAACCGTATCAATGCATCGGGAGCGGCGTAGACTGGTGTGTAATCAACACCGGTTCTGTTAAAGTTAATAACAGGAGTGCCAGCATAAATAATAGTGTTGCGGCTGAATAGTTGCTGCAGGTTATCGCCCATCACAAATGCTCTGAATTTTTTGATCCTGAAATTCAGGAACAAAGCCAGTTCGGGAGTGTTACTGACTGTTTTCGTTTGGTAATAGAATTTATTGAGCAGTGCATCATATCCTGCGGGGTTGTATGCGCTGTTGTAGCGAACCTCAATGCCGGTGGCCAGTTTGAGCCTCCGTTTAAAAAGTGCCTTTTCAAAACTGAGTTGGTGCCTGTCCATAAATGGAGGGGCATTTACATGTGCCTCGTCTGGTACCTGTTGAAAAACCAGTTCGTTATCCAAATACACATTCCCCAGTTTGAAAATTTTACGGCCCCACAACTGGTTAATGGTAAATGCCGAGGAATTTTGATCGGGTACCTCTTGTTCGTTTACATAGAGGTAGTTGGCAATCACATAATTTCTGAACCCACCTGAAAGCTTCAACTTGTTACTGGATGCAGTGATATATAAAGAGGTGATGTTTTCCTTATTGAAATTGCTGACAAGAGAAATGTACCGGTTTTCATAATTTGTATAGCTATAAGGTGCGCTGTTCAACTGCTCTTTAAAACCTGCTACAATACCCGAACCATTTTTAAACTCTTTACCCACCAGGAAATTGAACAAAAAATCACCGGCATTTTCGCCAGCAAAGAAAAACTTTACACAGGCACCGTATTCCCACTGCCCCTGCTGCATTGCTTCCTTCCTGATCTCTCCGGTCAGGTAGCTGTTTACCATATCTGACTTATGGTTGCCAATCGTATAATATAACTTCGGGAGGCTGTCAGGGATTACAACTGATACTGGCTGTGAAATAAACTGGTCGTACCTGTTGCCAAAGCCTGCATTGAATAACAGTTGGCGCCCCGGCTTGCCTATGAAGCCATTGAGCTGGAATTTATTATCTACCCAAAACCATTTTTGCTGCACAAAAACTGAGTCATTACCTGCCGTATACCCTGTGCCGCTGGCAGCAAAAGCGTGCAGAAACAGTGTTGTGTACCGCAGGGAGTCGGGTGAAAGGTCTTTGAATGTATGTTTCTCAGTGCTGGCCTGAAGCGTATGCGCTATACTGAACCTGGGCAGCAGTTTCATGCTGTACTGTGTAGAATCGGTGTTGTATGTTGTATCAGTCCTGCCCCATACATAACTATGCATTAGCTGGTAGGTGAAATCACGATACACATTTGTTACGGGCGACCTGCTTGCACTGTATACGCTGTTCTGATAGGCGGTATAAATGGTTTTTCTGTCCGTATAAGATGCATTGGAGAGGTCACTGTCATTAACAATGCCGCCGTTCTCATCGTGCTGCTCTTTGTTGTACACTATGCCCATATATATAGAATAGTGTTTTCCGGGGCCTTTGTAACTGGTAGTAAAGTAGGCATTGTCGTTGTTATTACGCTGAGTCTTATAAAACCCGGGAGAATTCGTTTTCTTGTATTCTACAGCAAAGTTCCAGTTGGGCCGGATGTTCTGTGTGTGCATGATGCCCGCACGCTGCTCCTGTTTAGAGCCCAGCTGATAACTGAATATAGAATATGGCCTTTTGGTGTTGTAATAATTAAGGCTGTCTATGTTGTACCGGTAAATGTCAAATATGTGGTACCCCAAAGACGGCCCGGGTGCGCCATCGGCGGTAAAAAGTAGGCTGGCTGCCGGGCTACCCAGGTTTCCCAGGTCTCTGTACCACGACTGTGCAATCAGCGGCCTGTGAAAAAAATGTACTGAAGTATCCGGATAGTACAGCCGGGCAGAGTTCAGTTTTTCGAAGGTGATATTAGCGTCTTCATCTTTCCACTTTGCTGTGTTGGACTTGTTCATACTGGTATCCTTCTGCGTACCGGCGTATAAGGTTCCCTGGCCAGGCTGTGCATATGACCAGAAACTGCAGCAAAGCAGGCAAATAATTACAATTAAATCTCTGAATACCTTAACCAAGCTATTTTATTTGGCAAAATGGGTGTAGCCATTAATTTATCAAGGGGCAAAGTTACTGAAAGAAGGTGAAGGATTCCCTGCTCTTATTTCTGTGCTCACAGCGCGCTGATGAGGCCAGCCACAATGCATGCCATTTTTGGTGCAGCTGCATTGGCGGCTTCCAGCACTTCTTCATGTGTTATTTTTACCGGTACATCAGTAATGCCCAGGTCGGTTATGACACTCATAGCAAAAACCTTCATGCCTGAATGGCGGGCCACAATTACCTCCGGAACAGTGCTCATGCCCACAGCATCACCGCCAATGGCATGCAGCCATTTATATTCAGCCGGTGTTTCGAAAGTGGGGCCCTGCAGGCCAATATATACTCCTGTGCGTACCACAATGTTGTTTTCGCGAGCTATTTTCTTTGCAAGGTTAATAAGTTCATGGTCGTATGGCTCGCTCATATCAGGGAAGCGGGGGCCGAGCCGTTCGTCATTAGTGCCGCGGAGCGGATGCTCGGGGAACTGGTTGATATGGTCTTTCAGAATCATTAAGTCGCCTATGGCAAACCCGGGATTGGTGCCACCTGCTGCATTGGAAAGAATCAGTGTTTCTGCTCCCAGCGCCTTCATTACTCTTACCGGAAAGGTTACGGCCTCCATGCTGTAACCCTCATAATAATGAAACCTACCAGCCATCAGTACCACACTGGTATCGCCTATAGTTCCCAGCAACAGCTTGCCGGAATGGCCTTTAACTGTTGATACCGGAAAATTTGGTATTTCGTCGTAACTGATCTCAGACTCTACTTTCAAAATGTCGGTTAATCCGCCCAGCCCGCTGCCGAGTATAATTCCGGCTTTTGGGATGGTATTGGAATTAGCCTTAATAAAAGAGGCTGTGTGCGCAATCTTTTCAAATAAATTCATAGCTGCACAAATATAATCACGATTTTTTGTGCTGTTGAAGCATAATAGCTGTATAACGGCTGTTACTGAAAGCCAGGATTGGGAATATCGTTGACATTACTCAGGCCTGATAGCCTGAATGCCGCAGTAGGTGTCTGCACGGGGCTCGCCGCGTCTTTTGCAACCGGCTGGCTGACACCGGACAGCCCCAGCATATGCCGCTGCTCAATGGTATCCATACAGGCTTTGCGTTCCAGATGCTGGCCCACTATGGTTTTGATATCCTTGCCTGCCTGATTGAGAATGTCGTTTTTGAGACGGATCTCGCGGGCCATACGGCCCAGAATGAACATCATGGTAATGCCTACCAGCACCAGGCCATAAATGGCCAAAATCAGGTACAGCAGGTTGGTGCTGCCCACTCTGGCTCTTATCTGGCTGCTGTAAAAAACATCATTAAGAACCGTAAACGGATAAATTCTGTGCAGAAAACCAATAAATGCCAGTCCGCCGAGGCTGATGATGTAGCAGCTGATCTCCGAAATAATCAGTGTGCCGCTGCTGAGCAAACGCTGGGCTGCGGGTTTTCTTAATGAGGTGGCAAGGGGGTCGAGCAGTTCTATCTGCTCTTTAATCATGATCCTTTCTTCCCTGAATTCCTCCAAAAGATCGTCCTTGAGGGTAGTTAGCGACATGTAGTAAACATTATTTTACCCAAATATAACGTTGTGGTAATCTGATAGCCAATTTAACTATCCACAGATTGTGAATAACAGTGGGGGAGTCGCAAGTCGTTAGCTAGTGTTGCGTGAGGTGGCGAAATGGGGCCACACAGATTGCAGCAGATCCCTCGGCCGGCACAAAGGTTGTACAATAGGCTCTCTTGGGAAAGATGTGATGCTAAGTGAAATACTTCAATTCACGTACTCTGATTCCCGTTAGCGTGGCAGAAAATGAGGAGGCTCATTTTCGACGGGGAATTACTCCTTCAAAAACCTCTGGACAGCTGTATTGTTCACTTTTATGATATAGGTACCGGTAGGCAGTCCGGAGATATCTATATCTGCTTTTGAAGTGTTACATTGTTGTGTCAATAACGTCTGGCCCAATAGGTTGCTGATAATCAGCGAACGGATAACGCTTGAACATATAACTGTTAGTTTTTCGTTTGCTGGGTTGGGGAACAAGGAGAAATAATTGCTGCTTTGTGTGGGGTTAAATACCGACACCATAGAGTCGATTATTGGAGGGAAGGGTGACACATACGTTCCGCAACTATCACCATTTTTTACAGCAAAAATTAAATTTTCATACTGTATTGATGTCACAGATTCTTCACAGCCTATTGAACCACCGAACCCGGTAGTTTTTTTTGTTTCGCCGAAGCCATTTTTGTAAGTATGATATTTAAAACAAACTGGATTAGGATCAAAGCCACCGAAAATAGTAGGAGACGTACTTGCGCGTAGCGGCGAATTGTAGCACGAAACCAAATCAGTTGGGTAGTAATAATATCGCAGAACCTCATCACATCCTTCCGGTATATTCGTTGCGAATACGAGCGCTGAAGTAGCGATAAAAGTATCAATTCGATTGTAGTAGGTCCGGGCAGCATCGATCCCGTCATATCCAAAGTGGTGAATAGTGTACCTTGTATGGGATGGGTCTATGATGGTCTTAGTGATAATGCTGTCTACAAATAGTGCGTTATAATTGGGGCCTACACAGGGATAACGCCAAGAAACACCAATACTTGTTTTTTTTTCAAAAACATCACCCGGATTAAAATCATAAATCTCGAGCCCGGTAGGTGAATGATATTTGATGATTTTGAAAATCTGGTCTGATGGGTTGGAGCCAACGCTTTGGTAGAAATAGTCTGTGGTGTACACAGACGGGAAATTGTAAGGAAAAGTATAAAAATCGAATATTTGAACAAACCCATGGTTTTTACTGATTTTAATCTGATAAGTGTTGAGCGAATCGTATGGATTTGGCAAGCCCGACGCATATGCCGAGATCTGAATTGTTTTCACAGAATCGAGCGTATCAAGAACTGTCATAGTATCTATTGATAGCACCGTAGCTTTGTAAGAATGAATGCCGGTATCAGTATAAAACCACCATGAATCTCCTGTAGCTGCCCGAGATTTGATCATTACCGTATCTGACCACATGTTTGGGAACAAAAAGGTGCCATCGCTATGCATAGTTACCGAATCGCACAGCCAGCTAGGACCAGGGTCTACAGGTGTAGGATCGCCACCAATTGTAACCAATAAATTTCTTAAAGTACAAAATGAAAAAAAACTGAAGATCCTGAGTAGGATAACTCGTTGTTATACCCAGCCCGTAAATAATTTCGCTTATTAACGAAATAGTGCAAAACATTATCCTGCAGGCATTGATAGTTTTGGGCACTGCAAAGTTGAGTACCAATGAGGGCAATCAGAAGCAATATCTTTTTCATAAGTTAGGTTTGACATATTAAAGGTACTAAATTCAACTCTCCGCCAACTACACTTTTTTCAGGTATCAGAGGGTATTTTAAATATTGAAACAAAACCAATTAACGCAATCCCACTACCATCCGCATGAAATACGGGAATCCTATTGGGCTACTTCACTTTCCGCCGTTGTTGGTCTTATTTTCTGGCCAACAACGCTTCAGGGTAACGGAGATGAGATTAAGAACATACTACATTTCTAAACTATTTGTACAGCACTACGGATTCTTGCAATATCGGCAGTGGCTACGAGAGACTCTGCCACGATTAGAGATAAATCGGCAAACGAAATTGGCTGGGGCGGTTACTCCACCACAAAAGCCTTATTAATCACTTTGTTGTTTACAGTAATCACTGCGTGGTATATGCCAGAGGGCCAGTTGCTGGTGCTTACTGTATGGCTATGCTGCAGTGGTGCTGAGTATACTTTTGCGCCTATTGCATTGTAAATGGTGAGGTTGTCGGTAGGTGAGGGTGTCTGGTTATTGGTAGTGATGGTTAGTGAGGATTTGGCCGGGTTGGGGTAGAGTTGTATATCTGCATCTTTGTTCACCGGCTTTACTGCTGTTTTGTCGGGCATAACAATGAACTGGCCCATCATGCCATCGTCTTCGTGGTGCAACAGGTGGCAGTGGTACATGTAGGGTGTGGTTTCATCGGCAAAGTCTTCAAATTTTGTGATGAAGCGTACTGTATCACCTGGCATCACGAGCACCACATCTTTTTTGCCCCTTTCATACACTGGCGGAGGCACGCCATTTATGTCGAGGATGTAAAAGAATACATCGTGCACATGAAAAGGATGCGCAATCATGGTGTTGTTGATCAGGGTCCATATCTCGGTATTGTTGATGTGGGTTACTACGTTTACGTTACCCATATTAAATGAAGTGTCGTTGATAGTAAACGGCCCCATGGCATATGTTGAGGAATCGGCAATCTTTGGGTCGAAACTGAAAGTGCGGGTAGTATCGGCGGTTGATGCAGGCCAGGGCGCAAGGGTGGCCAGTGCAGCAGGTATACTGGTTACAGGGCTGGCGGTTGGAGCAACCACATTTAGCTTCATCACATCGAAATCTGAGCCATTGAGGTGGTTGAGATTGTAAAATGGAATAACAGCGGCACCTGTACCCGCTACGGCTGAACCATATATGCCTGCGGGTAATTCTGAACCAAAATTTCTGAGGTAAATGGTCTGGCCGGTTTTACCGGTCAGGTCCAGCAGCACCTCAGCCCGCTCGCCGGGTGAGAGCCTGATGCGCGTGAGCGTGGTGGAGGTATCAAGCAGTCCGCCATCGTTTGCAATGAGTTTAAAGGGCAGATTGCCGCTGAAGCCAAACATATAGCTGCGCATAGATGAGCCTGCGAGCAATCTTAACCTGACTACCTGGGCAGGTGCATCGAGGTATGGGTCCAGGGTGCCGTTCACCATCAGCAGGGTATCATCTTCGGTAGCAATGGCTATCTGGCGCAGCACATCAAAGGCCTTGGTCTGTACTATAACAGGGAAATCATCTACTCCGTAAGTACGTGGCAGGGTGAGTGCCGCCTCCACAGGGTCTTTTACAATGATCATGCCCGCTATGCCCTTTGAAACCTGCAGGTCAGTTTTGCCCTCACCATGCGGATGGTACCAGTAAGTGCCGGCATTATTCATCATTTTTATAACTGGCTGCCAGGTGGTACCAGGTGATATGATCTGCTCGGGCCCGCCATCTGCCATAGCCGGAACATGTAGCCCATGCCAGTGCATGGTGGTAGTAACGGGCAGGCTGTTGGTAACATTTAGGTGCACAGAGTCGCCCTGATTGATGATTAATGTAGGCCCCAGAAACGCACCGTTAACACCATAGGTAGGCGTGCTGTAACCCGGGAAAAAAGTATGTGTTCCTGACTGAACAGTAAGGTTGAATGTTGTGCCGGATAGTGCCGGGGGAATAATAAGCGGCGACTGGCCATTTGCGGTACTAACGCATATAGCAATAATCAACCATGTCAGAATCTGTTTCATTCGGTAGTTTTACCTAAGGCCTAATATTATCTGGCAACTGAGAATCTGGAATAATAAGTACTTCCGTTGACAGATGCTCTTGCTACATACAGCCCATTTGCCAAACCGGATGTATTGATAGCCTTGGAGAAGGTTCCGGCAGGAACGTTTTCAAACGTAGAAACACTGAATACTTCGCCAGCCACATTCATGACCTGCACACTTACGTTGGCCTGTTCTTTCAGGCTAAGGCGCAGATGTAACTTGTCTGATGCCGGATTAGGGAAAACACTGAACATATTTTCAGTGCTGGTGATTGCCTTCGTATCAAGCGTGCCTGCAAAAAAACTGTTGATAATGGATTTCATGGCCACAGTGTCGCTGTTCGTAAAGCCAATATCTGTATACAAAATAGAATGAGCTGTGCCACCCAGTATTACAATGGTAGGCATTCCAAAGCCGCCGTAGTAGGCTACTTGCGCTTCGCCGGAATCAATAGGAGTGGATGTAAATCCATTTGTGGATACCCATGAGCTTACAGTTGCACAATTCATAGTATTCAGAAAACCTGAGGCGTATGAGCGGATTTTACTGGGATGAGCAGCCAGCAAGGATGCCTTCATGGATTCCAGCGCATGGCCTGCGGTAATGCATGATGTGCAGCCTCCGCCCATAAAAAACTCAAGTATCACCACATTGCCTGAGTCAAGGTCATTTGTAAACAAATGATGCATGAATCCGTTGCAGTCGGCACGGTTAAAATCCATAGCAGTTGTTTGTGCTTGGGCAAATCCGGCAGTGAGTGCAATTGCTAGAGAAGTGATGATCTTTTTCATTATTGATGGCTTTAAAATAGTTATCTGCAAAATTACTGAAATAAAAGGTCTGCCTCGCAAAATATGTTGGGCCTGCAAGTTTTTGCCCTTTGCCTCAATTTTTAAGCAATCTGTCCTCACTGAAAATCAATAAATTTTGTTATTTTTGATATAAATAATCAAAATTTAAATAAACAATGAAGCAATTATTTACAACACTGTTTATCTTATCAATGGGTACAAGTGCGTTTTCGCAGGCAATTACCTGGGGCACTCCTGTATCTATTTACTCGGTTGATGCCAATCACAACAACCACCCGCGCATTGCGCTCAACCGTAGTGGCGATCCGTATGTAATTTTCGGACAGACAGATACCAGAGTTTATTTTTCCAGATGGAGCGTCAGTGCGTTTACCACCCCAGTAGTGGTGTCGGGCTCACTGACAGTATTTTCGCAGTCGTGGGCAGGCCCCGATCTGGCGGCCTATGGCGATACAGTGTATGTGTCTATGAAAGTGACACCGGAGATGACAAGCACCAATTATTCTTACCTGGCGCATTCGTACAATGGCGGAATGGCCTTTGCTGCACCTGTGCGTATAGACAATATTGGCTCTGACCTTTCCCGCTTCCCGATTGTTACTACTACATCAACTGGCAATCCGCTGGTATCATTTATGAAATTTGACTCAGGTACCATGGCCAACGCCAGGTATGTGGTGTGCAGGTCTTCTGATTTTGGAATGTCATTCAGCGGAGATGTCCTGGCCAGCAAATCTACCAGCCCGGTTTGTGACTGCTGTCCGGCAACATTGATCAGTTCGGGATCAAAAGCTATTATGCTATACCGCGACAACAACAGCAATATTCGCGATATATGGGCCGGCTTATCGAATGATGGAGGTATGACCTTCCCCAATAACGTAAGGGTGGATACAACCAACTGGAATATTACTTCATGCCCGGCATCAGGGCCCGATGGTTTTGTGATGGGTGATTCTATCTATTCTGTTTACATGAGTTCTGCATCGGGTACAGCATTGGTGAACATGAGCAAAGAGTCAATTTCAGGCATGAGTGGTTTTAACAACAGGATCACCGGGCCTTTCACAGGGCTATCTAACCAGAACTATCCGCGCATAGACCATGCAGGAAACGCGGCAGTGGCTGTGTGGGTGCAGAATGTGTCGGGTACACGATATATAGCTTATTCATTTGCACCGGATATTGCTACAGGTTTAACTGGTTACAGCATTCTGCCCGGTTCTACCAGTTCGGCAGTTATGGATGCCGATGTAGCAGTAGCCCCAGGTGTGGTGCATGTAGTATGGGAAGATGATAATTCGGGTAAGGTGATGTATGTGAAGGGAACCTACCCGGTTGGGTCAACAGCCGCTGTTGCTGCACAGCCTGCTAAAACTGTGATCAGCGTGTACCCAAATCCCGCAACGAATGAGTTTTCTGTTGCGCTTGGCAATATAGATGGAATCAGCTCTTGTTTTCTCTCAGATATTACCGGCAGGATCATACCCCTGCAACCAGTAGTGAAAAATAGTACTGCTGTATTTTCGCTGAAAGGAATAGCCAAAGGCAGTTATTATTTTGTGCTGGAAGACCTGAAGGGGACTATGCATTACAGCAAGTTGGTTGTGGAATAACGTTTGCTAATGATATTTTGGAAAAAGTCATTGCGTTGCCAATGGCTTTTTTTGATTTTGTATCTGGCGGTGGGGTGCATTCAATAATTCTAAAACAATTGGTTAGCTTTACAAAGGTGAATTCAATGTAAAATTTAGAGCGGGATCACTCCAGCTGAGGATATATTGCAGCGTGTTTACAGCGTTTTTATTAAAAAGCATGAAAGCATATGACAGGCGAAAAGCCGAAAAAAATTAAGCCGGGCAGATGGGTATTGCTGGTACTAACTACCGTATTTATATATCTGCTGGATAAACCGCTGGGCGGACTGCCGGCCATTGGCCGGCTGCTTGATCCTATGGCCGGCTGTTGGGCAAACGCAGAACCAGTTAATGAAGATTTCTCAACAGCTATAAAATTGCCCGGGCTGCAAAAGGCATCGGTCTGGCTCGATGAGCGCTTGGTGCCGCATATACATACAGAAACGGAGCATGATGCCTATTTTATGCAGGGGTATATTCATGCCACGTTCAGGCTGTGGCAGATGGATATGCAGGCAAGGGCAGCGGCAGGCAGGGTGAGTGAAGTAGTGGGGGAGAAGGCATTCAGATTCGACAGGAAGCAGCGAAGAAAAGGTATGGTGTTTGCGGCAGAAAATTCACTTCGTGCCATGGAGTCAGACCCGGCCACCAAGGCGATGATGGATGCCTACACAGAAGGTGTTAACTACTACATCAGCCAGCTACGTTACCGCGACCTGCCGCTTGAATACAAGCTCATGGGTTTTAAACCGGAGCCCTGGGCCAATCTGAAAATAGCACTGCTGCTCAAGTACATGGCGGATGACCTCTCGGGCAAGGTAGACGACCTGGGTATGACTTTTCTGAAAGGCATACTGGACAGTGGCCAGATGGAGCGTTTGTTCCCAGAAAAGATACAGGGAAGCACACCGGTGATACCTTCGGGTACGGTTTTTGAGCAACCCTCGCTGGCCCCCAAACGGGTGCCTGATAAGAAAACGCTGTTCCCCTCATTTCAACCTGATGATTTTGGTGAAGTGCGTGAAGATGGCAAAGGAAGCAATAACTGGGTACTCAGTGGGTCTAAAACCGCAAGCGGTGCAGCCATTCTGTGCAACGATCCGCATCTGGGATTGAATCTGCCTTCATTGTGGTTTGAGGTACAACTGCAGGCGCCTGGACTGAATGTGTATGGTGCATCGTTGCCTGGTACGCCCGGTGTGGTGATTGGGTTTAACGACAGTGTATCGTGGGGCTTCACCAACAACTACCGGGATGTGAAAGACTACTATCTGATAAATCCGGTAGCAAATGAAAAAAACAAGTACTGGTTTGGTGGTAATCAACTGGCCTTCTCGCCGCGCATTGAAAAGATAGGGATTAAGGGGAAACCGGATTTTCTGGATACCATCAGCTATACCATACATGGCCCGGTGATGTATGATAACAACTATGGCGAGCGGGATGGCATGAAAAAGATGCTGGCGGTATGCTGGATGGCCTACCGGCCCACCAATGAACTGAAGGCTGTGTATATGCTGAATAAGGCGCGCAACTACAATGAGTTTGTAGATGCTATTATGAATTTTCAGTGCCCGGCGCAGAATATAGCTTATGCCGACCGGCAGGGCGATATTGCAGTCTGGGGGCAGGGGCAGTTTGTGAATAAATGGAAAGATCAGGGCAGGTTTGTGATGGATGGCACCGACAGTGCTACGCTCTGGCAGGAACTGATTCCTATGCGCGAGAATCCGCATGTGCTGAACCCACCACAGGGTTATGTCGCATCTGCCAATCAGAACGTTACAGATTCAACCTATCCTTACCACGATAGGGGCGGGTTTGTGGAGTTGAGGGCTTGGCGCATCAATCAGGTACTAAGTGGTTTATCGAAAGCCCGGGTAGAGGACATGTTTGCATTACAGAATGAAACCTATTCTTATCTGGCTGCAAACATAGTACCCGGTTTATTAAAATATACTGCCTCTGTACAAAGCAGGTACCTGGATGGATTGCGTCAATGGGATTACAGGTTGACAGCGGAGAGCGAGCCCGCTACTTTTTTTCAGGTGTGGTGGAGTTTCTTTTATGGAGAGGTATGGTATCCGCTGCTGGGAGGTCATGTACCCAATAATCTAATGCCATTGCATGAACGCACTATGCAGTTATTTCTGTCAGATGTTCATCCGCTGAAGGGTGTGCCTGTTGACGGGTATTACTCTGCCATAGTGTCAAGAAGTTATAGAATGGCCACAGACAGTATGGCGCGCAGCGAAAAACAGGGAAGTACTCAGTGGTACAATATCAAGAATACCACTGTGAGCCACCTGGCAAAGTTGCCGGCATTTAGTTTTGATCATCTGAAAGTGGGAGGGTGGGGTAATACGGTAAATGCAACGAAGCGTGACCATGGCCCGTCGTGGCGTATGGTAGTACAGATGGGCAAAGAGATTGAAGCTTATGGAGTGTATCCGGGTGGGCAGTCGGGTAATCCTGGCAGCAGGTACTATGCTGATTTTCTGCAGCATTGGGCAGACGGGAAATATTACAGGTTACTGTTTCTCCCTAATAGTGAACAACAGGACGATAAGCAGGTAAGGTGGAAGTGGAGTATTAATTAGTTGATTGGTTGATTTGTATTTTTGAAAAGATTCTTTGCTGAACAATGAGGTTTTTGTATTCGGTATTTATTGTTGCTGTTTTATCTGCTGCGGCAGCGTATTTCCTGCCATGGTGGAGTGTGGCTGTGGTGTGTTTTCTGGCGGCTATGTTTATGAAACAGAGCGGTGGAAGAGCGTTTCTGATGGGATTCTGCGGAGTTGGTTTGCAGTGGCTTACCATTGCATTGCTCAGCGATGTGGCAAATGATCATATCCTATCTTCAAGAATGGCCTCATTGTTTCATTTACCCAGCTATGTGCTGTTTATTGCCGTGACTGTATTTATCGGTGGTTTGGTTGGTGGGCTAGCTGCATTGGCGGGTGCATTGCTTTCGCCCAAAGCTGCTGTGAGGCAGGTCTAGCCAAATTTGATGTTGGTACACTGAGCTCCTGCACATAAAATTTAAGTGAAGCGTAACTGGCCAAGAGGATGTAGAAATAATATTACCTTAGAAGTAATATTATTTAGGTTTCTAATCAAAAAATCAAACAGCAGGGATAGTTAATGTTAAAAAGTAGTATTTTAAAGTAAAAATTGATTAAATATTAATGAAGATTATTAAAATTGTATTACATTAGTTAAACAATTTTACAAAGTAGGAAGCGTTAGGTGCATTTCTTCTCCATTTTGAAGGAGTTTTTTTGCATCATATATTAAAGAATGGTCAATGGAATTTGAAAAAGTAAAACTTTTTATTTTAAAGAAACTTAAAAGGGAACTCCCTAAAAACCTGACATACCACAGTGCAGAGCACATCAAAGATGTTTACAGGTCTGCGAAAATATTGGCATCAATGGAAGGTATTCAGGGTGATGAGCTTACGCTGCTGCTTACTGCAGTATTGTTTCACGACTCAGGCTTTTTGCGCCAACAAGCAGATCACGAGCTGATCTCGTGCGAAATTGTGAGGGAGCATCTGCCATCCTATGGCTATTCAGAAGAGCAGATCAACCGCATCTGCGGTATGATAATGGCTACCCGCATACCTCAAGCGCCTCATAATTTACTGGAAGAGATTATCTGTGATGCAGACCTTGATTATCTGGGTAGGGATGATTTCTTTAAAATTGGTAACGGCCTGTAAGAAGAGCTGTGCATGTACGGTATTATTGACAATGAAGACCAATGGAACAAGATACAGGTGCGCTTTTTAGAGAAACACATGTATTTTACTAAATCCGCAAAAAAACTACGCAAGGCGAAGAAAGAAGAATATCTGACAGTAGTAAAGGCAAAGCTGAAAGATAGCCATTCAGCTTAATATCGTACCTTTGCTGCGGTGCCAAACCTCAGGGCTGTAAAAGGTAAGTAATTACCGGTCTTACAGCAACAGCAAAGCCTCTGTGCAAACGGAGGCTTTGTCATTTTTAGTGGGCAGCGGCGGCTGCTTCTGCCAGTTCTTCTTTCTTGTGTTTTTTCTCCTTCACTATAAGTACAAACGGAATGCAGATCAGGAACATCAGTGCCAGGTACAGGAATACGTCCATGTAGGAAAGTACAGAAGCCTGCTTGTATACCATAAAATCAAGTGACTTATATGCACTTTGCAGAGCCGCATCTGGCGGTATTCCATGGTTGATGAAATTTTGCTGCATATTGTGTACGCGCTGTTGCACGTAAGGATTGTCAGCCTGAATATGGGTAACCAGCGCACTTCTGTGAACGGAGTTCTGATGAGCCATAAAAGTAGTGATCAATGCTATGCCAAATGATCCGCCCAGCTGCCTCATCATGCCCGTAAAAGATGCACCCTGACCTATCTGTTGTCCTTTTAAGGTGGATAGGGAAAGAGTTGTGATGGGTATGAACAAAAGGCCCATTCCCAGCCCGCGTACTATCAGCATCCACAAAAAAGAGGTGCGCCCGGTATCAGGTGTAAGAATCTTGTATCCCCAGAAACTAAAAATACAGAAGATAAACATGCCTATGGCCACCAGTAACTGCTGTCGTGCGCCCTTTTGTATAAGCCTTCCAATCATCGGCATCATAAAAGCAGTGGTCAGGGCTGCGGGTATCATCAGCTCGCCGGCCTGCTGTGCTGTCCAGCCAAGTGTGCTCTGCAGGTACAGCGGGATGATGAATGTGGAGCCATACAAACCGAAGCCCATAATAAACGATAAAATGGTGCCTATCCTGAGGTTGCCGTTGCCTAGAACCCTCAACTCAACAATCGGATTTTTGACAGTAAGTTCGCGCCAGATAAAAAAGAATACGCCAAGAACAGCGGTAACTGTTAGGGCAGTGATAGTAGAACTCGCAAACCAATCATCTTCCTGGCCACGCTCCAGTACATATTGCAGCGATCCAACTGAAATGGCCAGCAAGGCTATTCCCAGCCAGTCCACCTCGCTGGCACTCTTCTTTTCGGCATATTTGGGGCTGCGTACAAACTGGAGTGTGAGCAGTGCAGCAATAGTGCCTATAGGAATATTAATGTAGAATATATAGGGCCATGAAAAATGCTCCACAATATAACCGCCCAAGGGAGGCCCGAGGGTGGGGCCTATGATAACGCCCAATCCATAGATAGCCTGTGCCATACCGCGTTTCTCAGGCGGATAACTTTCTGTAATAATAGTCTGGGATGTTACCAGCAGTGCGCCTCCGCCAAGGCCCTGCAGAAACCTGAAGAACACCAGCTGCCAGATACCCGAGGCGTTGCCACACAGGAACGAACAGATAGTGAAGATGATGACAGATGCGGCAAAATAGTTTCGTCTGCCAAACTGAGCAGAGAGCCAGCTTGTCATAGGTACTATAATTACATTGCCGATTGCATACGCGGTGATTACCCAGCCAATTTCATTAAGTGTGGCGCCCAGATTGCCCTTCATGTCGTTCAGCGCCACGTTTACAATTGTGGTATCCACAATCTCCAGCAGTGCGCAGAAGATAGCAGTGATCGTAATAATCACCCTCCTTGATCCGTATTCAACTAAAGATTCCTGCTGCATTTATTGTTGTGTAGTTCTTAATACTGCTTTTACTTCCTTGTGCTATAGGTTGCTGTTCGGTTAATCAATATGCACATCTATTACCACGTTCATGCCCGGGCGCAGTTCTTTCACAAACTGGTCTTTGCCCGTAAATTCAATTTTTACCGGAACCCGCTGTACTACTTTCACAAAGTTGCCTGATGCATTGTCCGGTGGCAGCAACGCAAACCTTGCACCTGTAGCAGGAGAGAAAGAGGCAACCTTTGCTTCGAAGTCATGGTCGGGGTATGCATCTACATGAACTGTTACTTTCTGTCCGGGCCTCATTTTTGCCAATTGCGTTTCCTTGAAGTTGGCAACCACCCAAGGAGCCTCGTCAGATACTATGCTGAACAGCGACTGACCTGTCTGAAGCAACTGCCCCGGCTGAACATTTACTTTAGAAACAAGCCCGTCATCAGGAGCTGTAATAACTGTATAAGACAGGTTAAGCAATGTATTCTCCAAATCAGCTTTTCTTTGCTGAATAGTTGCATTGGCTACACCCACCTGCTGTCCGGTAGCAGCACTTTGGGTGGTTGCGGCGTTCGTCTGGTTAACAACCGAATTTTTCTGCCTGATGAGCACTTCCAGCTGCTTGTCGGCAGAAAGTTTGGCTGCTTCTGCCTGCTCAAACTGCTGCTGTGTAATGGAATGGTCTTTGATCAGGTTTAAGTAACGGTTGTAATCCTGCGTGGCGCGGTTCTGGGCAATTTTTGCCGCTTCGATTTGTGCGTCGGCAGCCGCCACATTTGATTGTACGGTGGTTACATTGGCTTTAGAAACTCTGGTAGTAGCTTCTGCAACGCTGAGGTTGTTCTGAGCTACTGTAAGTGCAGCCTGTGCCTGTGCCACCTGAATCAGTTCTGTGCGGTTGTCGAGTATCACCAGCGTATCACCTTTTTTTACTTTCTGGTTGTCTTTTACCCGCACCTCCATTACATAGCCCGAAATTCGGGGTATTACTGGGCTGATGGCAGATTCAATCTGTGCATCTTCAGTTTCTTCATGATGCAGGCTGTGCAGGTATTTAGTAAGCCCGAAAGCAGTGCCGCCGAGCAGCAGTACTATTAACGCTACCGCAAATCCTTTGCTTTTCTTTTTTAGTGCTTCCGCATGGCCCTGGTGTGCTGTATTTGGTTGTGTTTGCTGATACATTTATCTTTATTTTATTAGGTCGGGAAATTGATTAGTAATTGTGTTTGTTTAGGTGAGTTTTATTTTTCCAGCAGTGTGCCTGAGGTTTGTTGTAGTTTTTTGTAAGCAGCAAATGCATCCGCTTTTGAAAACATGAGATTCAGTTTTGCCTGAAGCTGCATTACATCTGCTTCCAGCAGGTCGGTAGTTGTAACCAGATTGTTGTCAAATTTATTTTTGGTGATACGGTAGTTCTCGTTTGCCTGTTCAGTGGCTCTGGTATACACCTCAATTTTCTGATTGGCCAGCAAATAATCGTGGTAAGATCTGTTTACCTGGGTCTTTATCTGATCAGACAGCATATTCTGCGATACCTGAGTCTGATATAATTTTGCTTTTGCTTCTGCCACTTTTGCGCCCGTTTTCCATAGAGCACCAAGGTTATACTGCAGCCCAATTCCAGCATTAAGCGCGTTGGAAATAGTCAGAAAGCCAGGTATGTCAGCAGCAATGTACCCGCCGGTTAGGGCAATGCCGGGGTAGTACTCTCCCTTAACCGATTTTACAGCCGATGAGGCTGCTTTTTCTCTCAACGAAATAGCCTCGATGTCTTTTCTTTTTGTGAGTGCTGTTTGTTCCCATGCGGCAGCACTGCCTGCTTCACCGGTGCTTCCAAACTCACTGTCCGGTATCAGTTCGGTGTCTTCAGGAAGGCCCAGCAGGAGGTTCATGCTGATGTATGTCATTTTCAGATTGTTCTGTGCATCCAGCAGGGCCAGCTCAATATTGGATTGTGCCAGCTGTGCTTTTAACAAGTCATTACGCGCAAGCAATCCGTTTTTTTCCAGATTAGTAAAGTCGGTGACGCGCTGTTTCTGCTGTTTCAGGTTTTCTTCAATCAGCTCCAGTGATTTTCTGTTTTTGAACAAATTTATATAGGCATTGATCGTCAGTTCTGTCAGTTCTTCTTTATTCTGCTCGGCATCTAATCTGGCGGCTTGCTCCAGGTATTTTGCAGATTCAACGCCATATTTTATTCTGAAACCGGAAAAAAGGGGTAAAGAAACATTAGCCATGCCGTAGGCCAGTTGGTCTACATTAGGCATCGAAGAAGCAGACTTTGATGATGTATCAGCCTTACTGCCTGAGTTTGTTTTAAGGTCTATCTGCGGCGATGCTACACGCATATAGGCGGCAGAAACTTTTACATCGGGCAGGCGGTTGTTTATTGTTTCGCGATACCTTGCCATGGCTTCATCTTCCCGCGATATGGCAATTTTCAGAGACCCACTGTTTTTAACGGCCAGCTGAACAGCTTCATCCAGCGGGAGGTTTTTTGTTTTCTGTGCCTCCAGTCGAGTGCTGTTTGACAACAGTAATATGCCCATTGCGGCTATTATAATACTATGCTTCATTTGTAAGGAATGTTTTAAACAGGCTCTTGAGATAGGTACTCAGTTTCTTGCGTATATGTTTATTGAATTCTTCAGCAGGTAGGTCGGTCATACTGTGGGTCTCGCGGTAAAATCGCTGTGAATTGATGATCTGGCTTATTGTTCCAGTTATGGTAGCCATCATTAATACCACATCTATATTTTTTGCGAAGTTGCCGGATTTCTGTCCGGCACGTATCAGTTTTGTGATGGATGCCAGGTTCTTCAGTTTTACCTCATGTATCAGATCCGTAATCAGTGTTCCTTTTTCATTAAACTGTTCCCTCATCATTAGTTTATGAAAATCCTGCCTGTCTACGAACTTATCAACATACTCATCAATAATCATGAATATTTTATCAAGGTGGGAGTACTGATCATTTTGCAGCATGTTTTCCACTTTGATGCGCATCTGGTTAGTCCGGTGTTCGAACACGGCTTCCATCAGTTTTTCTTTGGATCCGAAATAGTAGGACACCATTGCTACGTTTATGCCCGCTTCGTTAGCAATATCCCTGACCGATGTACCATCGAAGCCCGTAACAGAAAACAGTTTCTCTGCTGTATGAATAATCGCTAATTGCTTTTCGTTGAATTCCATATCATTTCAATTTGGAGTGCTGATCCGTTTGAAATAAATTGAGTTGCCCTGTCATTAAATTGATAGCAAAACTAAACAACTGTTTAAAACTAAACAAACGTTTAATTAATTCGGGTACCCGGTTTATTCCAATAGGCCTATAAGCTAAACTGATTGGTGCTGAAAATCAACGGATTGCGATGCTTTTGAACGTCCGGTTAATAGTGCTATAAATTTTGTTACGATGCTGTTAGATGCTAATTGTGTCTATAAAAACTCACATAGGTAATGCCATCCATCCATCCATCCATTTTGTTAAATTGACTTTTGTCAGCCTTTCGCCCAAGTGTATGGTGTAGCTTTGTTGTTAAGTAGATTAAAATGCAGGGAATGAGAATAATCCAAAGGACGAGAAAACTGTTGATGTTAAGTATACTGGCAATGGCGGCTATAGCATTTTGCCTGAATGCATGTACGCACCCTCCGTATGTGTTGCCCGACAGTAGGCGAACCAACGATCCGGAGATATGTTTTGAACGTGATATACTGCCTATTTTTGTTTCTAACTGTGCCATGAGCAATTGCCACAGTCAGAGCAGTGCAGAGAAAGGCTATGTGCTGGATAATTATCAGAATATAATGCGTAAGGGTATTGTGCCAGGTAATTATGCTGCCAGTAAGATTTATCAGTCTGTTGCGGGTGGCGGCGGTTCTTGGGAGGACGATGAAAAAATGCCCAAGGGGTTGGCGCCGTTGAACGCTACCCAGCTTGATTTGCTACGCCGCTGGATTGCGGCTGGTGCTGTTGATTACGGTGCCTGTACAGTAGCTTGTGATAGCAGCAATTACACATATAGCGGTGCTATAGCGCCGCTGATGCAAAGGTATTGTGTGGGTTGCCATAACAGTGCAGGTGCGGCAGGCGGCAGTTTTACAGATTATGCTTCTGTCAAGGCATCGGTTGATGCCGGAAAACTGCTGGGAAATATTGCCCATACGGCTGGCTTTTTACCTATGCCGCCTACAAGCCTGCAGTTGTCATCGTGCGAGGTTACTCAGGTGCGGCAATGGATTGCCGCCGGAGCCCCAAACAACTAATCAGTTGTTTACATAACTAAAGAAGGCAACCATTTCCGGTTGCCTTCTTTAGTTATATGTTTTAGTTTGCGTATTCGCTCAGGAACTTGATGCGCATCATCTTCAGGTGTTCAATGCTTACATCCTGGTCTTTAAATTCCTCAAAAGCACTTTCCATATTGTCGTCCTGGCTGTTTCTGAAATATTCAAATATATCTTCCTGTTCGTCTTCATCCAGCTCCTGCTCCAGGCAATAATCCAGGTTCAGGCGGGTGCCGCTGGCTACAATGGTTTCCATTTCCACCAGCAGGTCGGGTAAAGACAAGCCTTTGTTTTTTGCAATGGTATCGAGAGGTATTTTCTTATCAATATTCTGAATGATAAACACCTTCATGCCGCTTTTATTCACGACACTCTTCATTACAAAATCATCGGGCTTCACAATGTCATTTTCTTCAACATACTTTGATATCAGGTCAATGAATTTTTTGCCGTAGCGTAGAGTCTTGCCCTTGCTTACCCCCTGTATTTTCTCAAGTTCTTCAAATGTAGTAGGGTAGTTGGTGGCCATATCCTCCAGTGAATTCTCGAGGAATATCACAAAAGGAGGCAGGTTTTTTTCGCGGGCCACTTGCTTTCTGAGGTCTTTAAGCATTTCAAAAAGCACAGTGTCAGTGGTTGCCGGGCCACCGTTGCCACTAACCTCATCGTCTTCGCCGGCATTTTCATCATATTGATGGTTGAGTGCCACCATAATCGAATAAGGCTTCTTCAGGAATTTCCTGCCCTTATCTGTAATCTTCAGCAAGCCATACTCTTCAATATCTTTTCTGATAATGCCTTCCAGCATCATTTGCCGGATAAGGGAGTTCCAGAAATTAGAATCCATTTTCATCACCAGGCCTTTTCCAAAGGATTTCAGTTTATCATGCCTGAAAGTCTGAATCTGAGGGTTGGCCCTGCCCAATATGATATTTACAACATAATCAATGCCAAAACGTTCGTCAAGCTCTTCTATTGCATCGAGGGTTATTTTCACGCTGTCTTTCACCTCCAGTTTTTCTTTCGGATTCAGGCAGTTATCGCAGCGCCCGCAGTTTTCCTGTTTGTATTCCTCACCAAAATAATGCAGCAGCAGTTTTCTGCGGCACACGCCACTTTCTACATAAGCAAGCGTTTCTGAGATCAGTTGGCCGCCCATTTCGCGCTCACTCAGCGGTTTGTCGCGCATCAGGTGCTCCAGTTTCTGCACATCTTTGTGCGAGTAGTACAGCAGGCATTTGCCTTCCAGTCCATCGCGGCCTGCACGCCCTGTTTCCTGATAATAGTTTTCCAGCGATTTCGGGATATTGTAATGAATCACAAAACGCACATCGGGTTTGTCTATCCCCATGCCGAATGCGATAGTAGCCACAATCACATCCACTTTTTCCAGCAGAAACATATCCTGCCGCTGCGAACGTAGCGGCCCTTCAAGCCCTGCATGGTAGGCAACTGCTGTTATGCCATTTGCTTGCAGCGTATTGGCCAGTTCTTCGGTGGTTTTCCGGTTGAGCGTATAAATGATACCGCTCTTGCCTTTCATGGTATTGATGAACTTGACAATGCTCTTAAGCGTTTGTTCCTTAGAGCTTTTAGGGACAATTTCGTAGTATAAATTGGGGCGGTTAAAAGAGTCAATAAATACATTTGGTTTTTGCAGTGTCAGGTTTTTCACGATGTCATCCTGCACTTTTGGTGTAGCAGTTGCAGTCAGGGCAATTATTGGAAGGTCGGGATTGATCATGTTGATCATATCCCTTAGTTTTCTGTATTCCGGGCGGAAATCGTGCCCCCATTCTGAAATACAGTGAGCCTCGTCAACTGCAATAAAAGAAATAGGTAGGTCTGAAAAAAATGCTATGTTTTCCTGTTTGGTGAGCGTTTCAGGTGCCACATAGAGCATCTTGGTTTTTCCTTCTGTGAGGTCTGATTTTACTTTTTTCTGCTGCACTTTGCTCAGAGTAGAGTTCAGAAAATGTGCAATGTTGTCGCTGGTACTGTAACCGCGTATCAGGTCTACCTGATTTTTCATGAGCGCAATCAGCGGAGATACAATAATAGCCACGCCGTCACTGAGCAGGGCAGGCAACTGATAACATAATGATTTTCCGCCACCTGTGGGCATAATTACAAATGTATCCTTTCCATCAAGTACACTTTGTATTATCTTTTCCTGCTCTCCTTTAAACTTGTCAAATCCAAAGTAATGCTGTAATTCTTTTTTAAGATTTTTCTTAGATTTAGCCTTTGCAGCTTCCATACACAAATTTTAACTAAAAAGTCATATTCTTTCGCTTCGGTGAGTATTGATAGGGGTTTTTAACGCTCTGCGAATTTACGGAAGTTAAGGTAATAAATATTCCAATAAAATGCAAGAACTGTGTTATAAATCACATTTATTATTGAATAATTCCGATGGGTTTCATGCACCGCAGGTTATTTTTCTGAGCCAATCTATTGCTGTTCATAAGTATGCACTTCCAGTTGGTCTGGGCATTCAAGCAGTAGTGTTTTGATTGACTTTTTAAGAGTGGGGTGGATCAAATCAGGCGCAAGCTCAGCAAGAGGAGCTAATGTGAACCTGCGCTCTTGCATAAATCCGTGCGGAATAGTGAGTTCAGGTAAGTTAATAATCTCGTCTTCATATAATAGAATATCAATGTCTAATGTCCTTTGTCCCCATTTTATTTCTCTTTGCCTGCCAGCCAGTTGCTCAATTTCCTGAATGTTTTTCAGCAGTGCTAGTGGTTGAAGGCCGGTTTCCAGCAGTACCACCATATTTAGAAAATCCGGCTGGTCACTCAGCCCCCACGCCGCGGTCTGATATACCGCAGACCTTCGCAGTATATTCCCCGATTTTATCCCCAGCTGGCCTATGGCCTGCTGCATCCAGTTCAGCCTGTTTCCCTCATTGCTGCCCAGAAGCAGGTATACATTACTCATTGGTAAGCAAAAGTAAGAAGGTTTTTTCGCTGGTTTTCCAAAATTTACGGCAATTTACAGATGCAACTGTTCTGTTACTGTAGCTTGGTAATGCGGCTTGTTTTAATCACGTTGCCTCTGTCATCAGAAAGCGAAACCTGATAAATTCCGTTAGGCAGGCCACTGATATCAATCTGGTTTATGTTTTTCAGGTACATAACAGTTTTGCCGTCTATGCACATAAGCCTGGCGTTAACAGGCCTGCACCAGTCAATCATAATCAACGTTGAAGCAGGGCTTGGGAACATTCTGATTTCATCTGGATTGCATTCAAAATCTGTTATGGTGACGGGAGGGGAAGATACAACACAATAATATGGGTTGGCAACCTGTACCCAATAGCTGCCTTCCTGCGTAACGGTATAGCTGCTGTCGGTTGCCCCGGCTATCGGGTTGCCATTCAGTGTCCACAGGTACAGGGTATACCCGCCGGGTATTGTAAGTGTATTTTTGACCCGGGTTATTGCCGGAATTTCTGGTAACGGGAATACGCTGATGGGCCATAACACAGAGTCAACGCCACAAACATTGGTTACTTTGTACATTACAGTGTCATTACCCGGTGTTTGCCCTGTTACATAAGCCGTTCCCACCAATGCGGCATTGTCGTTGAACACGGTCCATTTTCCAGCCGGCAAAGTATCAGACAACTGAATTGTCTCATTTACACAAACGGTAGTGTTTCCAGTAATGGTGCCAGCATCCGGCAGGGCATGGATGGCCAAAACCTTTCTGGCTGTATCGTTTCCGCATCCTGTATATTTTACAGCCAATATAGTGTCCAAACCAACAGCCAAACCGGTAAACAGTATAGAATCGGGGCTGACTGTGGCGTAAGAACCCCGGTTATTGGTATTAATCCAAAGCGCAATTCCAAAAGTATCTGCAAGTTGCGCACTTTCGCTAAGGCACACAGTGTTTTTGCCCGAAATATAACCTGCATTTGGGTATGCCTTTATAAAGATCTCTCTGAATGCAGTATCAGATCCGCAGGAATTGATTACAGTGTAGAAAACTGAATCGAAGCCCTTTGTGGTACCAGTAACCTTGCCAAACGAATCCACAAAGGCGTTTACGTTGGTTATCCCCCAAAGGCCACCTGGTGTTGTATCAATATAAGTGCGGGGAGACCATGCGCAGATGCTGTCTGGGCCGCTGATGATGCCGGCATCTGGTGCCGGCAAAACAGTAACTGTAGTGGTTTGAAACAGCGTTCCGAAAGAATAGGTTATATTTACCAGGCCTGCGGATTTTCCGGTAACAACTCCGGTATTGGAATCTGCAACAGCCACTAAGGTGTCTGCACTAGTCCAATGGCCGCCTGAGACGGCATCTGTTAGCTGCACTGAGGTGCCTGCGCATATTGTTCGCATACCGGCAATCGTATCCAGTGCATAAGTTATCCGCCTTACTCTGAAATTACCGTAATCTGCAATGTAGATATTCCCGATTCTGTCTGCCGCAACCGACGCAGGTTCGTTGAGCATAGCTGCTGTTGCAGGGCCATTGTCGCCACCGAACCCTCCGGTGCCAGTACCGGCAATAGTGCTGATGGTGCCTGTTAAATCTATTTTCCGAACAGCGTGATTATCGAAGTCGGCTATATAAATGTTGCCTGCTGTGTCGGTGGCGATTCCATTTGGCCAGTTGAACTGAGCCGATAACGAAGAGCCGCCGTCGCCGGAATAACCAGCAGTACCCGTACCTGCAAGGGTGGTAATGATGCCTGCAGTGTCTATTCTTCGGATGCGCTGGTTGCCCATGTCTAAAACGAGAAGCGATCCATCGTGCGCCAGGGCTAGGCCGTAGGGGCGGTCGAGTTTAGCAGCCGTTGCCGGGCCGCCATCGCCTGCAAAACCCGATATCCCAGGCTGTCCGGCATATGTATTAATAATGCCGGAACTGTTTATTTTTTTTACAGAATGGCTCAGGAAATCATTAATGAACATATTGCCTGTCCTGTCAAATACCACTGCAATCGGAAAATCAAGATTTGCATTAGTGGCGGGCACACCCTCACTACCCAGGCATACTGTGCATCCGGCAACTGTTGTTATTACGCCTGAGGTATCAACCCTGCGAATTCTGTTATTTGCTTTATCTGCTATAAATAAATTGCCTGTTAAGTCATATGTGACACCGAATGGACTCAGCATTTTGGCAGCCGTTGCTGGTCCGTTATCTCCCGAAAATCCGATAGAATCCGGTATGCCTGCAATAGTATTAATAATACCGTGAGTACTCACTCTTCTGACACTGGAAGCGTTATCACCAATAACAACCTCAAATTTCCGGCTGGGAGCAACACAAACCGGTGCAATAATTTGGGCAGAAGTTGCAGCACCGCCATTGCCAGTATGGCCGGCTACACCATCGCCGGCAATTGTTGTGATGATCTGTCCATACGCAGAACCCGATATTCCGGCCACGGCAATAAGTACATATAATAAGGTTCTTTTTATGCTCATTTAAATTATACAGCTTGTTCCAGAGTATGAGGCGCAATTTATGCTAAAAACGCTAGAGACATCCTGAAGAATGCTCAAAAATGGCCGGTATAGCATTGATACGAGCCTGCAGCTACCAATCTAACGTTAAAAATCACCTCATTGATATATAACATCCATGTATCTTTGCCAATCAAACAACAGCCAACTATATGAAAGAGTTTTTCAAGATGTTTTTTGCATCTATGCTATCCACCATTGTTCTGTCAATCATAGGGATACTGCTGGTAGTGGGTGTTATCTCGGCACTCACCAGCTCTATGAATGAAAAAGAAACCAAAAAGCTGGAGGGCAGTGTGCTGGTGGTAGACATGGGAAAACGAATTCATGAGCAGGGCCAGGCTAATTCATTGGCGGTGCTGGGATCAGGGGATGATTATGTGCCTGGTTTGTATGATATAACCAGGGCGTTGGAACAGGCAAAAACCGACGACAAGATAAAGGGGATACTGATAAAAATGAGCCCGTCGCCCAATGGCTGGGCTACACTGCAGCAGCTACAGCAGGCACTGCGCGATTTTAAAACTTCCAAAAAATTTATTTATGCCTATGGCGAGGATATTACGCAGTCTGCCTATTTCGCTGCCAGCCCTGCCGACAGTATTTACCTCAATCCGGCGGGTGGCTTCGACCTGAAGGGGTTTGCAACCATACTTGCCTTCTTTAAAGGTACACTGGACAAACTGGAACTGCAGCCGGAGATTTTCTATGCGGGTAAATTCAAGAGTGCTACAGAGCCGTTCCGCGCTGAGAAAATGAGTGAGCCTAACCGCCTGCAGATTCAGGCATTTCAGGCTGGTATTTGGAACCAATACCTGGAAGGGGCAGCCGCATACGCACATGTAAGCAAGAACACCATACACCAGTGGGCACAGAAAGGCAGTGTTGTTTTTCCGGCTGATGCTTTGAAGTATAATCTGGTAGCAGGGCTGTTGTACTGGGACCAGGTGGAGCAAAGGCTGCGTGCAAAAACCGGAACACCGGAGGGGACAGCTATGAAATATGTGGCTATAGGCGATTATGCCAGTGCACATAAAATAGATAAAAGAACCAGCGAAAATAAAATTGCTGTTTTATATGCAGAGGGCAATATTGTGGATGGGGAACAGGACGACGAACACCAGATAGCGTCGCGCACACTTTGTGACGATATTATTAAACTGCGTAAAGATGACAACGTAAAGGCAGTGGTACTACGTGTGAACTCGCCCGGTGGCAGTGCGCTGGCATCTGAAGTGATTCTGCGGGAACTGGAGCTATTGAAGCAAAAGAAACATCTGGTAGTATCTATGGGCGACTATGCCGCATCGGGAGGTTATTATATCTCTTGTATGGCCGACAGTATTTTTGCAATGCCCAATACCATTACCGGCAGTATTGGCGTATTCAGCCTTATGTTCAGCATGGATAAGCTGCTGAAGAACAGAATGGGGGTGAATTTTGACGGCGTAAAAAATGCCCCATATGCAGATGTGCCAACTGCAACCCGCCCGCTGACTGTCGAGGAGGGACAGCGCATGCAGACGATGGTTGATACTATCTACAGCCTGTTTAAAAGGCATGTGGCAACAGGCCGAAAACTAAGCCCTGAAAATGTAGATAGCATAGCTCAGGGCCGCGTGTGGACCGGTACAGATGCACTGGCAATAGGCTTGGTTGATGGCCTTGGCGGTATAGACAGGGCTGTAAGCTGTGTAGCCGGGCTGGCTAAGCTGAAAGATTACAGGGTAGTGACTTATCCTGAACCAACAGATAAGTTGAACATGATACTTAAGAAATTCAACAACAAAACGGATTCGAAGGCGGCAGTTAAAACAGCCATTAAAGAAGAAATCGGTTCAGGTTATGAATGGTTTCAGAAGTTTCAGGATCTGCGCAAAATGAATGGCAAGGCTATGATGGCAATGCCTTTTGTGCCGGTTGTGGAGTAGGGGGCTTGCTGGCAGTTGCTTTTACTTGTACTTATGAGATTTGAAAACGACTGTACCGTGTTTCTTGAGTATCTCACGCTCCAGCAGCCGTAGTTCCATAAAGCGCTCCTGCATCACTTTCAGTGCTATAGGGTCGGTAACTGTTTTTAATTTTGCGGTCAGGTTGTCCTGAATCACCAGTATTTTTTTCAGCTCAAAGTAAGATAGTGTGCTGTCAACATCATTGAGGTAGGTCATAGGCCCCACCACCGATTCAATATTGTATTTTTCCTGCCACTTGGTGCTGACCTCCTGCCGCGGATGCAACAGCGATGCCATTTTATCTCGCGTATCCTTATCGGCGTGGTTAACGAAATAATGAATTTCGGGCGTGGCACCGAAGTGAGCAAAATGATCAAAATATTCCAGGAACAGCTTTCTTACAAAAGTGTCTTCAATAATGTTGGGGTCTATGCGGTCTTCTATATGCCGGGCAATAGTGCCAAACTGCTCATCGGGCATATGCCCATATTCAATCAGCACCCTCAGCAACTGCCACTCCTGTAGGTCGCCGGTATCTGGTAGCTTTAATTCGCTTTCCTGCTCAACCGTGATCTGTTCAGGCTGGGGTAGCACTTCCTCCCTCCGTTGGTGCTTCTGTTCATTTTCAATCCGGTCGCGGATATACTTGTTGATCAGGTTTACTAGGCCGGCTTCGTCTACATTGAGCTTTGCTGCCGCCTCTCTGGTATAATGTGTTTGCAGCGAAAAATCTTCAGCCTTGTTGATACGTGATATGCTCTCGGCAATTTCCTGCACCAGCTTTGAGCGTTTCACAGGGTCGGTGCCGGCATCAGCTAGGCCCACTTGCAGGCGGAAGCTGATCACATTCTGTTTGTGCTCTTTAATGTATTCCCTGAATTTTTCGGCACCCGATTTCTGCACATAGCTGTCCGGGTCTTCGCCTTCAGGCAGCAGCACCAGCTGCACATTAAAGCTCTGGGAGAGTGCCATATCCAGCCCGCGCAGGGCGGCTTTGATGCCCGCCGGGTCGCCATCGTACAGTATGGTCAGGTTTTTAGTCAGCTGGCCTATAAGGCGTAGCTGGTCTTCTGTAAGAGACGTACCACTGCTCGATACCACGTTTTCCACCCCTCCCTGGTGCAGCGAAATAACGTCTGTATAGCCTTCTACCAGCAGGCATTCATCAAGCTTGCCAATAGCTTGCCGGCTCTGGTACATGCCATAGAGTACCTTGCTCTTTACATAAATCTCGTTTTCGGGAGTGTTGATGTACTTGGGTGCTTTCTCATTGCTTTTCAGTATGCGCGCACCAAAACCAAGTATTCGGCCTGTTACGCTCTGAATGGGGAATATAACCCGGCCACGGTACACATCGCGGTACATGCCGTTGCGGTTTTTTACCAGTCCCGCACGCTCCAGCATATCAGCTTTATACCCTTTGTTTACAGCGGCTTGGTAAAATGCTTCACCCTGCTCGGGGTCATAACCCAGCCTGAATTTTTCTATAATCTCTTTTCTGAACCCACGCTGTTTAAAATACGATTGGCCAATCAGCTGCCCCTCTTCATTGTTGTGCAGCGTTTCGTGAAACCATGTTGCCGCATATTCATTCAGTATGCGTAGCCCTTCCTCTGTCAGTTGTTTTTGCTGCTGTTCTGGCGACCGTTCTGTTTCCTCCAGCGTTATTTTATAATGGTCTGCCAGCCATCTGATGGCTTCCGGGTACGTGAGTTTTTCGTGCTCCTGCAGGAAGGTAACCACATTGCCTGCCTTGCCACAGCCGAAACATTTGTATATACCCTTGGCGGGCGAAACATTGAACGAAGGTGTCTTTTCGTTATGAAACGGGCAATTGGCCAGATAGTTGGTGCCCCTTTTCCGTAGCCGCACAAACTGCCCGATAACGTCAATAATATCGGCGCGGTTCATTACTTCCTGTATCGAGGCAGGGGAAATCATTGGTGCGAAGATAGGTTGTTTACTGTTTGCTGAAGAAGCTAACCAGGTACAGGTATATAGAAAAAAGCACTTAAATAAGCCACATGCAGTCTGGTGAATGGATCGGGTAGCACGTAAAATGTTTTTTATACTCAGTTTTCAATATATATGAAAATGGCGGATCCCTGTATAGAAGTTTTTTTAGCTCGATGCCTGTTTTTTAACTACCAGTGTACCTGCCATCCTATCGTGCAGTGCCTGGTTTCTTTCGTCCCAAAGCATCATGAAATAGCCAAACAGGAGGATGATATCTGATACCCACTTTCCGGCATTGCGCCCCAGGGCATTGCTGAAGGTTATTCGCTCACCGGCAGTGCTGGTCACCCTGATGCCCAGTGCCTGTTTACCTACAGTAGCCTGTGCATTTCCTGATTCCATCGCAGCACTGTAAAACAAGGCCAGTGCAGCCTGCAATGCCTGGCCTATAACTGAAGAGGCTTGAACATTATTTTCCATTAAATCATAGAAAAAACGGTCGCCTCCAATAAATTTGCCTATTAGAAGGTTAGGGATAAGTAATATCATACCATCTATAAATGCAGCTGCAAATCTTTGCCAGAATGTTGCATATACTACGGTTTCTTCCGGAAAAATTGATATTTCACCCTGTTCCATATTCTATGTTTGTATAAAAATAAACTTATACAACGAGATTCCAAAAACCTGTACTAAGGTTGCAACATTGTTTGAACGCCATTAGTAAGCATAACATCCATCTTATCACACTGCGTCTTTCTACTTCTCATAAATCCGGTATATTTTTTTTCAGCAGGTCGGTTGGCAATCCAGCTGAGCGGTGTTGTTTGAACCTGGTATCAACAAAAACATACATAGTAACGGGAATTTCTGTGCTGAAGGCACTTCTGCATATATACAAGTGCTAAAATATTTATAAACACATGTGGGGAAAGTATGATTGTATCTCTTTTCTGAGGCAATGTTTAAGTTTTACCTTTGCGCCATGAATATTGAGGACATCCGGGCTTATTGCCTGTCCATGGAGGGGGCAGAAGAAGGGATGCCTTTTAGCGACAGTGTACTGGTTTTTAAAGCTGGAGGTAAAATATTCCTGCTGTTAAGCCTGGATACGCAGCCGGTTCAGTTTAATGTGAAGTGCGATCCGGACAGGGCGATTGAATTGCGCGATCAGTTTGAGTGTATTATTCCAGGGTATCATATGAACAAGAGGCACTGGAATACCGTTATTATAGACAATACGCTGAGCAGTAAACAATTGAAGGAGCAGATTGATCATTCGTATGGCCTGGTTTTTAAACCTAAAAAGAAGCAAAAATGAAAGGTTGGTTGCTGAGTGTTGTATTTTTGATGTGTGCATCATTATTGCATGCACAGGTGCTTATTCCGTTTGAGTATACATCGGAAGAAGACAACAGGCTGATCAGAGAAAATGACTCGTTTAAGGTGTTTGTGGCAACCGGAGATACTTCCAATTCAGTGTGCATCAGCGAGGAGTATTCTTTATACCGGCTGGTGAGCAAAAGCGGGCGTACTATTGCCTCAGGGGCGTTTATATTTGAATCAGATAAGTATTTGCAGGACGGGAAATGGGCGGCCTTTTACGAGAATGGCCGGATAAGAATGACAGGGTATTTTCAGCGGGGTATACCGGTGGGGACATGGCAGGAATTTAATAAAAACGGTGGTTTGAAAACCGTAAGTAACTATGGGCTTTTTGTACAGAGCACAGGTGTTACTTCCTGCCTATCGGGTACTTATCAGGAATATTACAACAGCGGGAAACTGAAAATAAACGGTTTCTACGCCGGGTCGCTTGTAACTGTACATGATACCGTAACGGTTGCAGACCCGGTAACCGGGCAGGATGTGATTAAGGTAATTAATCGCAAGAAACTTACTGCGGTAAAATCAGGCCGCTGGGAGTATTTTGAAGAGAACGGAGATCTGGAGAAGAAGGAAGATTTGTAGCTGCTGATTTTCAATTCCTATTTAAAATGGCGCAAGCCGTATTTTTGGGTATGTTTTGCTTATGCCGTGTGTGGCTGCTTTTACTGTTTGTGCTGCCGTTGCATGTTTATAGCCAGAGTAATTATTACGAGCCGGAACCCAAAATTTTTGACGGAGGGTTAATACTTGGTGCCAACTTTTCGCAGGTAGACGGCGATACCTACTTCGGATATCATAAAGTCGGGGTGCAGCTGGGCGGTACTGTCTATGTCCATTTCACCAAAGTGTTTGGGGCAAGCCTGGAGCTGTTGTATTCACAAAAAGGCAGCAGGGGAGAGTCGGTAAAAGAGTCGCCGGCAATTGGTACTTACGTGAGCAAGTATTTCATGAATGTAAACTATGCCGAGGTACCTCTTACCGTTCATGCCATAATTCATACTATAGATGTTGAGGCAGGCATATCGTATGGCTTGCTGGTGCGCTCAAATGAGTGGGTGCAAACTGACCAGCCAGTAGTTATAGATCCAGATAAGAACAGGTTTAATAGTTCAGATATAGATTACATTATTGGCATAGGCAGGCGGGTGTATAAAAAGCTGTTTGCAAATGTGCGGTACCAGTATTCGGCGGCCTCTATTCGCCCTCCCGAGCGAATACCTGCTGGGTTTGGATACAACAACGACGGCCAGTTTAACAACCTGTTCAATTTCAGGCTTATGTATTACTTTTAGCTGAGCAGGGAATCCTTACATTTGCTATATAATCTTTGTAGTACTCAAAATTGCTCTATGCACAATACCAATAAACTTACATCGTTATTATTTGCTGTTTTCGCGGTACTGCTTCTGGCCTCATGTGCCAAAGAGGGGCCCGCTGGCCCTACCGGCCCTGCCGGGCCCTCGTATACAGGCAGTATCAGTGGGCATGTTACGCTGTTTGATAAATACGGGAGCCCTGTGATAGGGGGCTATTCGTCTGTAAAGCTTACACTGGCCAGCAGTACTGCCACCGTATCCAGTTCCTCAGCCTCGCCCGACAATTCCGGGTATTACAGTTACAGCAGCGTTAAGACAGGCAGCTATTCCATAACGGCATCAGACAGTGCATATGCATCCAAAGTTATCAATAACGTAAACTTTGTATTGGGCACCCTGAATCAGGATGTTACGTTGTCTACTGTTCCTGATTCGTTTCTCACTGCTTTTCATGCCCGTAACGTTACGGGTGGTTTGTATGACTCGCTTACTTTTTATGCAACAGCAGACACAAGAGTCAGAAACGCCATTTTGTTTGTAAACACCAGCATTAATGTGGGCAATGTGCCTGCTGCTTATCTGCTGAAATATGTAGTGCAGATTCCGGCTAACCTTAGCGCCGTTGTATTTAAGATTCCACAACAGGATCTGCTGAATGCGGGGCTTGCCACAGGTGCCAGGGTGTACTTTGCAGCATACAGTTATGTTATCGCTGATAAATCTGTCTATGAAGATATATCAACCGGAAAGAATGTTTATAACGCCGTATATCCTGTGCCGTTTATTGACTCTGCCCTGGTACCTTGATGGCTGCGTTTCAATAAAAATTACTGCATGAAGAAAGAATTGCCGATTATACTTATTACCAATGACGATGGAATTAACTCACCCGGTATCAGGGCGCTGGTAGACGCTGTGGCCGATCTGGGGCAGGTAGTAGTGGTTGCGCCCGACAGCCCGCAATCAGGTATGGGGCATGCTATTACTATTGGTGATCCGCTGCGGCTGCAAAAGGTAGATGTTTTTGATGGGGTAGGCTCATGGCAGTGCAGTGGCACACCTGCTGATTGTGTAAAATTAGGACGGGACAAGATATTACACAGAAAGCCTGATTTATGCCTGAGTGGTATCAATCACGGCGCCAACCATTCTATTAATGTGATTTATTCCGGTACTATGAGTGCTGCCATGGAAGCAGCTATTGAGAATGTTCCTTCCATTGGTTTGTCGTTGCTTGACTTCAGCTTTGATGCCGACTTTACAGTTGCTAAGCAGGTGGCACGCGAACTGACCATACGTATGCTGGGGACAAAAATGCCAGGCCACATTCTGCTCAACGTGAACATACCGGTTACTACACCTGAAAAATTCAAAGGGATGAAGATATGCCGGCAGGCATATGCAAGGTGGGCAGAGGAGTTTGATCACCGTAAAGATCCTCGCGGTAAAGACTACTATTGGATGACCGGTAAATTCATCAACATGGATAAAAAGCCAGGGTCAGATGTGGAGGCACTGAAGGATGGCTATGCATCAATAGTGCCTATAGTAATTGATTTTACCGACAATGCAACCAAGCAGTGGCTGGAAAGCGAATGGGCGGACATAAATAACTGAAGTGGCATGCAACCGCTGCCTGATATAACCGGAGTGTAATGCCGAATTTTATTTTACCGGTATTACACTCCGGATTTGTTTGAGATTAACGGTGTTACATTTTTGCGCCGTCTTCTTTCGCTTTGTACGCTTTTACCTGTTCCAGTGCATCAGGTATCACATCGCTGGTTATGACTATGAAACTGTCTTTTTTGGCGTGGGCAAATGCGTAGTCAATTGCCTCGCTTTCTTTTCTGATAACAGTGATTTTTTTATTTGGGTCTACTGAGCTTATGCCTTCTTTCATCAGTTCTAAAATTTCATTTTCGGTGCGGCCTCTCAGGTTTTTATCCTGCCTGATGATGATCTCGTCAAATATTTTGGCTGCTACCTCGCCCAGAGATCGTATGTCCTCATCCCTCCTGTCGCCTATACCCGCTATGATGCCCACCTTTTCAGATGCATTCACGCTGGCCAGGAACTTGCCGATAGCCTGAAAGCCATGTGTATTGTGCGCATAGTCGATCATCACTGAGAAGTCGTGGAAGTGGAACATATTCATACGGCCCGGTGTGAGGGCAGGGGATGGCACAAATGTCTGCAGCGCCTGCCTGATGTCTTCTGTTTTGAATTCCTGCACATAGGCGGCAAGTGTGGCCGCCAGTACATTGGCAATATTGAATTCGGCCATACCTGAAAAAGTGAGCGGGATGTTGGTGACTTTTTCCACGCGTATTTTCCAGCCACCTTTGAGTATGGTGATGAATCCGTTTTCGTAAATGGCAACCAGTCCGCCTTTTGCACAATGTTTTTTAATTCGCTTGCTGTCTTCGTGCAGCGAGAAATACGCTACATGGCATTTAAGCCCCTCATGCATTTTATATACGAGGTCATCATCAGCATTCAGTATCGCGTATCCGTTGGGGAAAACTGTATTGGCGGCAACCGCTTTTACTTTTGCCAGTTTTTCGATAGTATCAATGCCGCCCAGGTTCATATGGTCTTCGGCCACATTGGTAACTACGGCCACATCGCAATTATGAAAACCCTGCCCTGCCCTGAGAATGCCACCATGTGCACATTCCAGTACGGCATAGTTTACAGTAGGGTCCCTCAGCACAAATTCAGCCGATACCGGCCCTGTGCAGTCTCCTTTCATCATCAGTTGATTCTGGATGTACACGCCATCGGTAGTGGTGTACCCCACTTTGTAACCCATTTGTTTTACAATGTGTGCAATGAGGCGGGTGGTAGTGGTTTTACCGTTAGTGCCTGATACTGCAATTATCGGTATCCTGGCAGAGGAGCCTGGTGGATACAGCATATCTATCACAGGCTCAGCTACATTGCGCGGCAGTCCGTCTGTTGGGTCAAGGTGCATTCTGAATCCCGGCGCAGCATTAACTTCCAGCACCGCACCACCGTTATCAGTTATTGGCACCGTGAGGTCATCGGTCATAATATCTATACCGCAGATATCCAGCCCTATTATTCTGGCTATGCGTTCGCACATGAACACATTGTTGGGGTGTACAAAATCGGTCACATCTGTTGCTGTGCCTCCTGTGCTCAGGTTGGCGGTAGGTTTCAGCCACAATTCTTCGCCTTTGGCTATGACTGTCTCCAGTGTATAGCCTTTCTTCACCAGCATATCCATAGTGAAGCCATCTACTTTAATAGCCGTGAGCACTTTTTCATGCCCATATCCACGCCTTGGGTCGCTGTTTACTATGTCAATCAGTTCCTGCACGGTATGTTTTCCATCGCCTATCACTGCAGCAGGTGTGCGCAAAGCTGCGGCCACAAATTTGTAGTTGATGACCAGTACCCTGAAGTCCCTGCCCGTGATGAACTTTTCGCAGATTACAGCCCGGCCGTATACTTTGGCCGCCTTAAGCCCTTCTACAGCATCTTCCCAGTTTTTGATGTTTGTAGTCGCACCCTTGCCGTGGTTGCCGTTCACGGGTTTTGTCACTATCGGATAACCTATTTTGTCAATGCACGCTTTAAGGTCTTCCTCATCATAAATGATCCTGCCCCGTGGCACCGGGATTTCTGAGGCCTCCAGCAGGTTTTTTGTTTCTTCCTTATCGCAAGCCAGTTCTACTGCGATACTGCTGGTGGTGCTGGCAACTGTGGCCTGTATGCGGCACTGATTAATGCCGTAACCTAGCTGCACCAGCGAGTGCCTGTTCAGCCTGATATAAGGTATCTTCCGCCTGATGGCTTCTTCTACTATAGATCCTGTGCTGGGCCCGAGGCGTTCATTTTCCCTGAACTCGCGCAGGTTCTGTATATCTTCTGCTAGGTCGTAAGGTTCGCCGTCCACCAGTGCCTGGGCAATTTTTACTGCTGCCTTGGCTGTATAAATCCCTGCCTTAGCTTCCATGTAAGAGAACACCACATGGTATATACCGGAGTCTTTGGTTTCGCGTGTTCTCCCAAATCCGGTGTCCATGCCTGCCAGTGTCTGCAGTTCCAGTGCTATATGCTCTATCACGTGCCCCATCCAGGTGCCTTCGTCTACCCGGCTGAAAAAACCACCCGGTACTTCTTCTGAGCAGCGATGCTCATAAAGCGATGGCATCAGCTGTTCCAGCCTTTCCCTGAATCCGGGTATCTTATCGGTAGGCTTTTGTTCCAGGTCTTCGAGGTCCAGCAGCATTACAATCAGTTTGTGCCTGTTGGCGCTCCAGTAATTGGGGCCAGACATCGCTTTTATATCAAGTATCTTCATTGTCAGCGTAATTTGTTGATAAGGGAGTGAAACCTTGTATTATATCCAAAAATCAGCAAAATTCAGTAGTTTTGAAGTTTTTGCCAGCAACACTATTTTTAATAAAACCAGCAGAAAATTGACATATCCTCAAGGGCATCTTATAGCTGTGGGCGGGTCGGAAGATAAGGGCACAGACCTGGAACTAGGTATCCTGCAGCGCAACCGCCTTAATTTTTTTGAGTTAGGAATTCTGAAAAATATTGTAAGCATGATCAGCGGTGCCAAGCCGGTAGTTGAAGTTATAACTACCGCTTCCTCGATACCGGATGAAGTGTACCAGAATTATTTTGACGGATTCGGGAAGCTGGGAGTGGCCAATATGGGCCATATGCGCATCAGGAACCGTGAGGATACTGCTAATGCCGACTATTTGGAACGGCTGAAAAAGTGCAATTGCATTATGTTCTCAGGAGGCAACCAGTTGCGCCTTTCTTCCATTTTTGGTGGTACTGAATTCCTGAATGTACTCCGGCACCGATACGAGAACGAGAAATTTCTGATAGCAGGCACCAGTGCCGGTGCTATGGCTATGAGCAATACCATGATCTATGAGGGCAACGCGAGCCTTGCTCACCTTAAAGGGGAAGTGAAAATAACAACCGATTTAGGGCTTGTTCAGAATGCGATCATTGATACACATTTTGATAAAAGGGGCAGGTTCAACCGCCTGGCCCAGGCAGTAGCAGCACAGCCGGGAGCTATTGGCGTAGGGCTGGGTGAGGATACCGGAATTATTGTTTCAGAAGGCCACATATTGCAGACCATAGGTTCGGGTACCGTAGTAGTAATTGATGGTAGAAACATAGAGTACAACAATATTGCTGATATTGGCTTTGGTAAGCCCATTTCTGTAGAAAACATCATCGTCCATATCATGTCAAAGGGCGACCAGTATAACCTCGAAACCCGCAAGTTTGCAGGTGCTGAGATTGAGATTGGTGATGAGGATTAGCAAAAAGCAGTTAATAAAAAACACGTGTTAGGTAATATCGGCACTTACATAATCCTGTACCTTACGCCTATATATATGTTCCTCCCCATCATAGGGCCCCATATCATTGAAGCATCAAAGTTGGGAGAGTAGGGGTTAGCGGGGTTTATAATGGCATCGTGCTGCATATAGTTGGTGATATTGTCGCAGCCAAGGTACACATCAAACGCAGGGCTCAGTACTTTAGTAATCTGGGCATTCATAACTACATATGATGGTGCAGTATTGGGCCCGCCCGGAGTAATTCCAGTGTGCCTGTGGTCTATGCCGGGTGTGCGTTGTTCGCTTACCCATTGTACTGTGTAATCGAATTTCCATTTGTTGCGGGTAGTATAGTCAGCGTTGAGGAATGCCCGGTGCTTGGGTACCAGCGGCTTTTCTCTCAGGCCATCGGTATAAGTGGTCATTATATCCAGATAGCGGTATGCCGCCCTGAGGTTGAGGTTGTGCAGCATTTCATAGTCAAACTGCGCCTGAAAACTATGTGCATATGATTTCCCGGATAGGTTGTAAAACCGCACAAAGCCGGTATACTCAATGTCTGTAACCACCTGATTCTGAAACCATGTGTAATAATAATCAGCAGACAGCACCGCCTCCCTTAGCCCCAGCCTGAACTTATGAGTTAGGTTAACACCTGTGTTCCATGCAACCTCTGGGTTCAGCCCGTAGGCATTACTGGTGGAGGGTATTACAAAGGTGCGGTTGCCAGCCATAAAACCAGCGTTTTCGGCAAGCACATTGGCAGTGCGTTGTGCCCGCCCTCCCGATGCCCTGATCACCGTTTTCTTAAATGGCGCATACCGAAGGTGCAGGCGGGGCGTGGCAAATCCGCCAAAAAGGTTATTGTAGTCGTACCGCAGGCCTGCTACTGCATTGAATTTACTGGATGGGTTCCAGGCATATTCGGCAAAGGCGCCTGGCACCTGCTCTTGCCGGGCATAGGTGTTCTGCTCAAATGTTTCATTGTAGTTGTCAATCATCTCACTCGCCCCCAGCTTAATAATATGGCTGGTACTGCCGATGTAAGTCTGGAAAATGAGGTTGGCATAGAAGCTGTTTTGGCTGCTGTTATAGCCTCTGGTGCCGTACGCCGACTGCTGCTCGTGGCTGGTATTAGATAGTTGCAGCCCTATACTGGTAGCAGGGCGGCTGTTAAAAACCTTGGCTATCTTAGCCCAGTCTTCAATCCGGTTGATGCGGCTGGTATAGCCCCAGGGATTGCCTGGTATCTGTGGTATGCCCTCAGTATAGTTCCAGGCACCGCCCGCCATTTTTGAGTATAGGTATTTTACACCCGCCTGTAGCATCCAGCCGCTGGTGCTGCTGTAGTTCCACCGGTTAAGCATATTCATTTGATTGCCCAGCGGAGCGTCTATGAAGTTATCATTGTTCAGGTCCGTTTTGGCCCACTGCGAGTTGAAGTGCAGCATAAGCCCTGTGCTGAGCTTCTCCGAGAATTTGTGCGAAACAACTGCATTGGCTTCACTGCGCCCCTGTGAGCTCTGGTAGGCGTTAAAGATTGCCCTGTCGCCTGTAAAAGGCTTGCGCAGTTCCACATTGATCTGCCCCGCCACACTTTCAAATCCATTCACCACACTGCCCGTGCCCTTGCTGAGCTGCATGCTCTCTATCCATGTGCCGGGGGTAAAGGTAAGGCCGGTTATGGCCGCCAGTCCCCGGATGTCGGGTATGTTCTCGCGGGTAAAGAGTGTATACGGCCCTGCCAGCCCCAGCAGTTTCACCTGTTTGTAGCCGGTAACTGCATCTGTAAACGAAACATCTACCGACGGTGTGGTTTCGAAGCTCTCACTAAGGTTGCAGCAGGCAGCTTTATACAATTCAGCCTGGCCTATCTTCTCCATTTTAATGGGGTCGAGCATACTGATCTCAGTTGATTTGAGCTTTTCCCGTATCACCACCTCTTTAAGCCCGTGTTGCTGTATCAGCTCAGCAGATACCGTTGTCTGCCCCGGAGCCAAAATAATGGTATCGGCCAGGTAGCCAATGTGCGATATCCTGAGTGCAGTTACAGTATCAGAAATAATTAGGGTGAACCTGCCCATGCTATCGGTAGCGGTGCCGGTTGTGGTGCCTATGGCGGTAACCATTGCTCCTTCCAGCAGTTCTTTATGCTTTTTTGTTCCTGTGGTATAGGCCTCTCCGGTAACCTGTACCTGCCGCTGTGCATAGCCTATAGCGGCTGTAAGCAGGAATGTACAAACAAAGAATATCCGGAGAAAAATGCCGTGCATGATCAGTGCTTTTTTATGCCTGACCGGTATTTGCAGCAGTTGGCAATCTTATTGTAATCGGTATCTTCGGCTTTAAACAATTCATTATCATGGCCCGCCTTTGCCACACTTTTAAGTATTATCTGCGGGCCGGTTTTCGATGAGTCGAATTTCACTGTGAGCTCGTGGGTATCAATACTCCATTCTGCAAACCTTACTCCTTTTACGTAGGCAGCAGCCTCAATGCGCTTTTTACATTGCTCACAAACCCCCTCCACTTTAAAGTGCATAGTTACAGTGTTGCCGGCCTGAGCCTGCAGTGCGGGCAGGGTAGTTACAGCCATCAGGAATAAAAAAAGTAATTGCCGCATAATTTGTAAGGATTTAAGCTGCCATCTTTCAGCTATACAAATTTCAGCATTTATTTTCGATTAAACATAAAATAAACAGCGGCAATGGGAGTTGCCGCTGTTAATGGTAATATAAAATTAAAAGACTCTTTATTACTGCCTTACATCCATCTCCTTGATCAGGTTGTCGGCATGGCCCAGTTTGTCAATCAGGAACAAAATGTAACGTGCATCGCACACAATTGTCCTTTTATATTTTTTGTCGAAAGCGATATCGCCGCTCATAGCTTCCCAGTTGCCATCAAATGCGGCACCTATCAGTTCGCCATTGGCATTGATAACAGGGCTGCCCGAGTTGCCTCCTGTGATATCGTTGTTGGTAATAAAGCAGGTATGCAATGTGCCGTCGGCATCAGCATAGCGGCCATAGTCTTTGTTCTTGTACAGAGTAACCAGTTCCTTAGGAGCGTCAAATTCATCATCACCGGCTTTGTACTTGGCCATCAGGCCATCCAGGGTAGTGTAGTATTTGAAATGAACACCGTCCTGTGGCGAGTAGCTCTTCACCTTTCCATAAGTTACACGCATGGTAGAGTTAGCATCGGGGTACAGATTTTTACCACCGCTCTGCGCCATTTTCTGCGCCAGGTATTCCCTGGTCAGGTCAGTTTTTTTAGCTGCAAAAGCTTCTACTTTAGGCTGGTAGTTGGTAGCGTAGTTCTTTGCATAGCTCATTGCATATACTACAGCTTCGTCCTTCTTCAGTTTCTCAAAAGACGGTGCTTTCAGGAAGTCATTAAACTTATTGCTGTCAATGATAAAGGTATGTTTGCAAACGTACTCAGCATATTCTGCGTATGTTTTGCCAGTAAAGCAGCAGTCTTTGCCCTTGCATTTTACCTGGTTTTCTTTGTTGAAGATCACCTTTGTGTAAATGTCAGGCAGCTGGTCGGCTGGTACGTTTTTGTAGTACAGCTCTGTCATTTGTGCCAGCAGGTCTTTTTCAGTACCCAGGTCAAACTCCTTTAGGTTAGCGCGGTAGCCGTTCTGCGCCATAGTCGTGTACTTTTTCAGCGTATCTGGCGCCAGTGTTTTGCCCTGGTTCCGCTCATATGCATCATACAGCGGTTTCAGTGCTGATGCCATACGAGCTATAGCCGATGCACGGAAACATTCATTATAGTACACAGCATGCTTGGCATATGGTGTGTAGTCTGAGTACATTTTTGCAAAGCTGGCCAGCAGGGCTGCATCTTTGTTATTGGCACGCTGCCATTTTACAAACTCAGCTTCATTGGCACGCTTCGATTCTACCACATTCAGGCGTTTCAGTTGCTCTGTCTGGCCTATGTAGTATTTCCAGTAGTTGGCTATACGCGAGTAGCTCGATGTGAGCTTCAGGTAAACTGATTTGTCAGCGTCCATGTGCTTTTTAATGATAGCCAGGCGCAGGTCGCGGCAGGCTACAATTGCAGGGTTGGTAACATTTACAGCCAGGTCTACACCATAAGAAACCTCATACCTGTTGGTGCGCCCCGGATAACCAAATATCATTGCATAGTCGCCCTCCTGCACACCTTTTATAGATACCGGCAGAAACTTCTTAGGGTGGTAAGGCACATTGGTAGCTGCATATGGTTTAGGCTCGTTCTTATCATCTGCATACACACGAAACATCGAGAAATCCGAAGTATGGCGGGGCCACATCCAGTTATCAGTATCGCCGCCAAACTTACCCAGCGATTTAGGCGGAGTGCCTACCAGCCTCACATCTGTATAGCGCTTGTAAATGAGCAGGAAGAACTGATTGCCGTTGAAGTAGTCTTTTACATTGGCTACAAACTTGCCCTTCTCAGCAGCGCCTTCTTCTATTTCTTTTCTGATGGCTTCCAGCTTCTTGGTGTATTCCTCGCCGGTGGCTGTGCCTACAGCCTTCATTACCTTGTCTGTAACATCGTCTATGCGCTGCAGAAACAAAGCAGTAACGCCCTGTGCAGGCAGCTCCTCGCTGATGCTGTGTGCCCAGAAGCCGTTATCGAGCAGGTTTCTGTCTACAGTGCTCAGGTTAGCAATGGCATCATAGCCGCAGTGGTGATTGGTGAGCAGCAGGCCATTGGCTGATATCATCTCGGCAGTACAGCCGCCGCCAAACTGCAGTATGGCATCCTTCATGCTGCTGTGGTTAATATCATAAAGGTCCTGCTTGCTGAGCTTCAGGCCCAGGCGCACCATCTCATCATAATTTTTACCGATCAGCGATGGTATCCACATGCCCTCATCGGCACGGCTGCCCAGCATCATGAATACGGCTACAAACAATAGTAACGATTTTTTCATTTTATGTTATTTATGAGAGGCAAAAGTAAGCTTACAAATCGATTTATTTGAGGGAATCAACCATAAATCACCCATCGGGGAGTCGTGTGCCCTAAATGTGTTTACACGTTTGTTATAGACCAGGTTTTAGTTCGCTTTCATCTTGCGTATTATTAAAATAATTTCGGAACCGTGCTATATTTTAAGAATCAGCTTTTAGGTGGTTATGAAAAAAAATTATTTCTATCACAGTAGGTTTGTGACCTATTGTGGGACGGCGCGGGGCTATGATGGAAAAAGTTCTTGGGCACATAGTATTGATATTTCCCGCAAGATAGACAATCATCTATAGCGAGACTTTGCTTAACACCTGGACCATTGAGGGGAAATTCAGTTAGTGACTACTATAATGAGCGGTGTATTTATTAACTCTATGTTATTTTTTTGTACTCTGAAATTTGTGAATGTGGGCAAAGTATAAGAATAGTGAATACAGATCATCTAGGCTGGCATGAAAAATGACTTAGCTTACTAATCGTTTATTAATTAAATTAAATATATATGAAAAAACTTTTTTCTTTTTTCTTTTTTCTTTGTTCGCTTTTTGCCAGTTTAATCTCCCATGGACAAACTATATCAAATTGGTACGAGCAATATCATAATGCTGACGGGGGATCCAGTGTGCATTATTGGTGGGGAATTTACCCGGATAGTAATTTAGTTTTCTCCTTCTCTTCTGGTAGCTTTAATAGTTATGTCCATGGTTTAGGATTTTCGTTTGATCCAACAGATCACTCGTATTCTTATGGCCCCAATCCTGTGTTGCCTGCAATGCCGGACACCGGTCAATCATACAGCCTTGATAGTTTCTATTTTTTTTACGGGTATGTCAGAAACAATCCTAATCCTACAGTTGTAGACAGTATGATTATCGAAATAGCAAGGACCACGATGTCACGTCTTCCTGACTCTGGTGCATACAATCTTCATTTTAGACCCGATGGATCATTCTTACCATGGACAACAGATCCTTATACCGGTTATGCTGCGGACAGTACACCCAGGTTCAGCGATTTAATTCTTGATAACCATTTTCTAAAAAATGATTGCCTTGATTCCTGCAAATTGAGCTCTCCATCATCAAAATTCCGGTTTGCAGTGCCGTTGAATAATAGTTCTCTCAGATCACATGTATCAACATCTGGTATCCTTGACTCAATAAGAACTTATGATTTGCGATTAGCCACCCCAATTAATGTCAAATACGGTGAACATTTAGTTGCGTACATTTATTTTAAAAGCGGATTAACGTACCCTTTAGGAACTTCTTACAGTTCGGCTAATTTTTTGGCTTTGTTTGCTGGTAATCCTTTTGGGTCCATCGGTATTCCCTTTGGTCAAACTCCTTCCAACCCTTCAACCGGTTATCCGGGATCATATAATGTAGGACTTATAAATAACAATCAAACTCTATATGATAAGTTCGGTGGTTTTCACGACTCTTTAAATCATGAAATTTTAATACCAGCAAGTGCCTATACAACTGATCCTCTGTTTGAGGTTCCTTGGTATGCATTTCATATTAATTACTGCCCCGTTCCAGTTTTATCGCCTATAGTTGGCTCTTCGTCTATATGTGTGGGCAGTACGAGTACATTAAGTTGTTCTGCAACCGGTGCGACGTCTGTTTCATGGTCGTCATCGAGCACGTCAGTAGCTACCGTTGGTCCGTCGTCCGGTATTGTGAATGGCGTGGCAGCGGGTACTGCAACAATTACGTTTACAGCAGCAAATACATGTGGAACGGGCAAGGCCTATATGACTGTAACTGTATCGCCAAGCTCTACTACATCTGCTACTATTACTGGTCCAACGAGTGTAGTAGCAGGTATGTCAGTTGTATTAAGTGCTTCGCCCTCCGGAGGTGCATGGTCTGCGACCAACAGTAATGCTACTGTGAGCGGTTCCGGCGTCGTGACTGGTCGTACTTATGGTCTCGATACAATAATATACAATTATGCCAGTGCATGCGGTACCGTATCCGGAACCAAAACTATTAATGTTACCCCTTTATGTGTGGGGTCAGTGGCGGCGATAGATCCTACTGCATATGGATTGCCGTCAGGCGGTACATACAGCAGCAGTAATCCATCGATTTTTACTGTAGGCTCATCTTCAGGAGTTGTGACGGGTGTATCTGCAGGTACTGCAAATATTACCTACACTGTTCTGGGTTCTACCGTTTTCACTCCACTTACAGTTAATCCACTGCCTAATGCGGGCAGTATTTCTGGCCCTAGCACAGTTTGCCCAGGTAGTATTATATCACTTGGAGCATCGGCAAGTGGGGGTATATGGACCTCGTCGTCGCTATCAATTGCTACTGTCAGCAGTTCAGGCGTTGTGACAGGCGTTTCTTCAGGTGTAGTAAGTATTAGTTATACTGTATCTAACGCATGTGGTAATGCCTATGCCGTTAAGTCAGTAACAGTCAATTCATTGCCAACTGCGGGTAGTATCAGTGGTCCAACATCTGTTTGTACGGGAAGTACAATTACTTTGACAGATGGTGTGGCTGGTGGTGTGTGGACATCTTCATCCCCATCTGTTGCTTCTATAATTTCGACCGGGATAGTAACTGGTGTTGCCGCAGGCGTTGCCACTATAAGCTATACAACAACCAACAGCTGTGGTAGCTCGTATGCTGTGCAGGCAATAACTGTGAATGCCCTGCCTTCTGCTGGCACAATCAGCGGTTCTGGATCAGTGTGCGTGGGTAACACCATACCCTTAACAGCCAGCGTTGGCGGAGGAGTTTGGTCATCATCTTCTTCATCTATTGCGGTAATCAGCAGTGGTGGTATAGTTACAGGTGTTTCCGGAGGTACGGTGACAATCAGCTACACGGTAACCACCCCTTGTGGCAGCGCCTATACTACACAAACAGTTGTGGTTAATCCTTTGCCAACTGCGGGTAGTATCAGTGGTCCAACATCTGTTTGTACGGGAAGTACAATTACTTT
>OMJB01000067.1 GCA_900299255.1 Sphingobacteriales bacterium | reverse complement strand
GATTCCATGTTTACATTTTTTGTTGGTTAACAATGGAAACACTATCTAAAGTTATGCTCTTTTTCAGTCCACTTTATGCTGACGATTTACACCGGAACATTTTTTTTGCCACCCTCGTTGCTGATTTTCTGAAATTCAGTGCTGGATAGGTGCTGAAAACGGCATGGGTTATCCAACTCCCTGAAAGGCTTATATTCTTGTGATTTTTGCCTAAATTTGTTTTTTGAATAATTGTATATATCTTTTCCAGCGGAAACGGTTACAAACACAGGTTTTTATGATATCTAAGCGTACACTTATATTTTTAATGTTTCTTGCTTGCACTGCGGGTTCCCTGCGGGCGCAGTATATCTATACATTTGCGGGTACTGGCTACGGTGCCGGGCTGGGTATTGGAGGATATTCCGGTGACGGTGGCCCCGCTAAATACGCCCGCCTGAACAGCTGTACTGGTGTGTGTTACGATGGTGCCGGTAACATCTACATAGCAGATATGGCCAATAATGTGGTGAGAAAGGTGGCCACTAACGGTTACATTTCCACGTTTGCCGGCTGCGATACTCCGGGTTACAGCGGAGATATGGGCCCGGCAGTTTCGGCTAAACTGAATAAGCCATTTGGTCTGGCATCAGACCACGCAGGCAATGTGTACATCTCAGATAGGGATAACCATGTAATCCGTAAGGTGAGTGTTTCAGGCATTATCACTACTTATGCAGGTACCGGTGGTTCTGCTGGTTATTCTGGCGACATGGGTGCTGCAACGGCTGCTCAGCTGAATACACCGGAAGGTATTGCCACAGACAGCACTGGCAATCTCTATATAGCAGACTTTAATAACAATGTTGTGCGTGTGGTATGGGTTGGTGGAACTATACAGACTTATGCAGGTACTGGTACAGCAGGCTACACAGGAGATGGCAGTGCGGCTGCTCTTGCAAGGCTGCATGGGCCGTCGGCAGTAGCAGTAGACCCGCTGGGTACTGTTTACGTAGCAGACTACTACAACAGTGTTGTTCGTAAAATAAACGCTTCAGGTGATATAAGCACATTCGCAGGTACCGGCCTGACTGGCTATAGCGGCGATGGCGGGCAGGCTAATGTTGCCCGTTTGTACTATCCTTCAGGCGTTGCCGTATTTGGATTCGGGCCGGTCTATATTTCAGACCAGGGAAACAATGCAGTCCGTTCAGTTAGCTCTTCAGGTATTATTTCTACAGTTGCAGGCACACATACAAATGGTTATAACGGCGATGGTGGGCTTGCTGTTGTAGCTCAGATTAGTTCGCCAAAGGGTATAGCTATAGATGCTCTGAACAGGCTCTTCATTGCAGATTATGACAATAATGTAGTCAGGATGGTGAGCGCAAACACGGGCGTTGCTAATGTCAGAAAAAATGAAAACGGCCTGGCCATTTACCCCAATCCATCTTATGGTGCAGTTACCATTGAGCTCCCCGTGAATACGGCTGCTGAGCTCACTGTAATGGACTTTACCGGTAGGGCAGTTGATACAAAATCAGTTCCTGCCAATGGGCCTTCAAAGTTTGTTTATAACACCGCCAGCCTGGCAGCGGGCAGTTATATTGTAAAACTCGTATCGGGCGGTGCCACTTACCGGGAGAAGCTGGAAGTATGGTAACAGCTGTTTCAACAATATTTAGTGCGGATGCCGGCTGGTATCCGCATTTTTATTTATAGTACTATGGCAATTTCTTATTGCACTTTCATTTTCTATTGCTTTAACTTTGCCAGTAATTAAAAACAAATAAAATTACAGTTATGGCATTTACACTTCCCGCACTTCCTTATGCATACGACGCTCTGGAACCGCATATTGATACGCTTACCATGCAGATACACCATGGTAAACACCATCAGGCTTATGTAGATAACCTGAACAAGGCTCTGGCCGGCACTGACGGGGAAAACAAATCTATTGAGGAGATTATGGCCAATATTTCTTCTTACCCTATGGCGGTAAGGAACAATGGCGGAGGGCATTACAACCACTCACTGTTTTGGTCTGTTATGGGCCCTAATGCTGGTGGGGCACCTACCGGCGAGCTGGCTGATGCCATCAACAGCGCATTTGGTTCATACGATGCACTCGTTGAAAAAATGAGTACCGCAGGCGTTACACGTTTCGGTAGCGGCTGGTCTTGGTTATTGGTAAAAGACGGCAAGCTCGAAGTAACATCCACACCCAATCAGGACAATCCGCTGATGGATATTGCAGAAGTTAAAGGCACCCCGATCCTTGGAATTGATGTATGGGAGCATGCCTACTACCTGCACTATCAGAACAGGCGCCCTGATTACCTGAAAGCAATCTGGAACGTAATCAACTGGGATGCTGTAAGCGCAAGGTATAAAGCAGCACTTTAAGCCCCTTTTTGTGATACTCCTGAAGCCCTGCATGTTGCGGGGCTTCTTTGTTATAGGATAATGTCCGCTGGGGCAGGATTCAGTGTGAATGTGTTATCTGGCAAGGTCTTGCAGCATGGCCTTAGCGCGCTCATTGCCCGGGTGCTTTTTCAGCAGATGCTCTATGCTTTTTCTTGCTTTGTCCGGCTGCTGGTTGTTGTGGTACCATACTGCCAGGTTAATCAGGTTCTGCTCATAATCAGGGTCAAGGTGGTTGGCTCTCTGCATATAGCCATAGGCCATGGCGTTGTTGCCCTGCTGCATATAAATGAAGCCCAGGTTGGTGTTAGCGCTGATATGATCGGGGTTCTCTGCCACCACAAAATTAAATACAGACAGCGCATCTGACAGCCTATTCAATGCCAGCAGGCAGGTGCCGTACTTGTTCTGAAAATCCATTGAGTATTTCCATATCTCGGTGGCTCTGCGGTACCATCCCAGCGCACTATCCGGCTGTTCCAGCTGATAGTAGCATTCTCCCACGCGGTATGCTGTCCATGCATCATTAACACTGGCCGGATTGAGAGCCCTGGCATAGTCAATTGCTTTCTGATAATCATGCAGCAGATAATAGGCCCGTATGAAATCCCTGTTCTGTTTCTTGCTGGCTTCAATGCCGCTTTGTTTATTCAGGTACAGCAGGGCAGAGTCCAGCAGCCCTTTTGACTGGGCGTACCGCTCATAAAACTCCATGTATCCCCGCGCTGTTGTTATCGCGTCCGGGCGATCGTTGTTAAAGCACTTGAGCCCAAAGAAAGCTGTGATCTTTTTTACCGTGGTATCTGCTATCGGCCTTTTGCGTATGTAATGGTCTGTTACTGCTACGTGCGGTATATCTATACTGCCGTTGTGCGGCATGTGGCAGGTTACACAGTCATTGTTTTTTGCGGCCCTTGCCTGCATGGTTTCAGTGCATTGCTTTTGTCCGCCGCCACTATGGCAACTCTGGCAGGCATTCAGGTATTTGATTCTGGGTGTAGATTTTACGCTTACGTGTGGGTCGTGGCAGTTAATGCAGCTCATCTTGCCCGACTGCAGGTAGCACTGGCTCTTCTTCATCCGCTCCACATGCGATGCCATGATCATTTTATCCTGAGCCCCTTCATATTCAGGCATGAATACATTCATTACTTCAGCCAGCTTCATACCTGGGCGGAAATCAAAAAATGTTTTATTGTCGTTTAGCACGGCTATGCCCTGCAAGTGGCAGCGCTGGCATACATTGTTTTGCAGTTCTGTACTCAGCCTTCTGGGGTTTACAATGGTGTAGTCCGGCGTCTTTGAAGTATCCACCGGCCTGTTGTTCTGCCTGTCCAAAACGTGCAGGCTGCCGGGCCCGTGGCAGCGCTCACAATCTATCCCCGTTTTTACCGATACAAATTTGTTCTCGCTGTTGTTTACAAAGTCGGGGTAGCCGTTGTGGCAGCTCATACATTCAATCTGTATCAGCCGCTGAAAACGGCTGCTGGCACCCTTCTCAAAGCCCGGTGCCAGGTCCCAGCGGTGCTTCTGCGTATAGAAGGTAATAGGCGCCTGAAAGAAGTAGCCGTTGTTGTTAAATATATGCGAGTTGGTATGCTGCCCGGACCCTACTACATAGTTTACTTTCTGAATTCGCTTGTGTGTGGTATCTCTGCCATCCAGCCGGAACTCCATGATGTAAAAAGTGTCCCTGTCCCAGTAAGGCTTGTAGTAATAATCAAGAGCAGTATCATATACCAGTGCATGTGCCGGGCTAAAATCAGCAGCAGACTTTTCCTTCGTTGCCAGCCCGAATGACTGCCCCATGCCGGTTTGAATAAACGTCTGGTAAACAGGTTCATGGCAGGTGCGGCAGGTTTGCATACCTACATATTGCGCGGATGTGTCATACACATTCTTCCACAACGATGCTTCATGCGGCTCATCAGAGCCTTCTTTTGCAGGGGTATTGCAAAAGAAGGCAGGCATTGTTACAGCCAGCAATGCAAGGATAAACAGCGTATTTCGGATGGTATTACGCACTTAATTAAAAGCCCTTTTGTATCGGTTACTTCAGCATTTACAACATAGCCATATGGCAATGAAGGGTTTTTGTTTGCTTTTCTTTTCAGTTAACTAAATCTTGCCAGTGTATAATTTGACTTGCCCTTCTGCACCAGCATATACTGATCATTGAGCAGGTGGCCGGCAGTTATCTTAAAATCAAGGGCAGTAACTTTTTCTTTGTTGATGCTCACACCGCCGTTCTGCAGCATTTTTTTTGCCTCACCTTTTGACGCGAAAACTCCGCTCTCAGCAAGGAAGGTGATCAGGTCAAGCCCATCTGCCAGTGTGGCTTTGGCGCCTGTAACTTGCGGCACTCCTTCCATTACTTCCAGCAGTTGCTGTTCATTCAGCGAGCGCAGCACTTCAACAGAAGACTGTCCGAACAATATATCTGAAGCCTGTTTGGCAAAAGCAAGATCCTCTTCGCTGTGTACCATAATGGTCATTTCGTCTGCCAGTGCTTTTTGCAATTTACGCAGGTGTGGCGCACTTTCATGTTCGGCTATCATTGCCTTGAGTTCGGCCACAGGCCTGAAAGAGAATACCAGAGCCATCTTTGCAGCATCGGCATCGGGCATTTTCATCCAGAACTGGTAAAATTGGTATGGTGATGTTTTGTTTCTGTCGAGCCACACATTGCCACTTTCCGACTTGCCGAATTTGCTGCCATCGCTCTTTGTGATGAGCCTGCATGTAAACGCAAAGGCATCGCCTCCACCTTTACGGCGTATCAGTTCAGTGCCGGTAACTATGTTGCCCCACTGGTCTGCGCCACCCATCTGTAGCAACACATGGTTTGTTGTGTTCAGGTGATAGAAATCGTAGCCCTGTATCAGCTGATAAGTAAATTCTGTAAATGACATGCCGGTTTCCAGCCGGTTTTTCACCGAGTCTTTGGCCATCATATAGTTTATAGATATGTGCTTGCCGGTATCACGAATAAATTCGAGGAAGGAGAAGTTTTTAAACCAATCGTAGTTATTAACCATTACAGCTGCATTGGGTACCGAATCATTAAAATCAATGAACTTGCCCAGTTGTTTGCGTATGCAGTCGCAATTGTGCAGTATGCTTTCCATATCCAGCAGATTGCGCTCCTGCGATTTTCCCGATGGGTCGCCTATCATACCAGTGGCACCACCAACCAGTGCATAGGGCTTATGGCCTGCGCGCTGCAGCCTCATAAGCAGTGTAATAGGCACAAGGTTACCTACGTGCAGGCTGTCTGCAGTTGGGTCAAAACCAACGTAGCCTGAAGTCATTTCTTTATTCAACTGTTCCTGGGTTCCGGGTATTATGTCCTGTAGCAGGTTTCTTTCCTGTAATTCTGTAATTAAATCCATCATATTGTATTGTAGCTGGGCAAAAATAATGCTAATGCGCCCGTTAAAGCGAATATTGACATATAAATATGTGCAATTTGGGAAAGCAAATTTGAAGCCGGCCCCAAAAGCAGTATTAATTGTTTCATTTTTACGAAAATTCTTTCTACCTTTCGGTACGGTTTCTATAAAATATCTGGCGTTGAAAAGAATATTACTATTAATAGCACTCGTTCTCCCGTATTGTATTCAGGCGCAGCAAACGCACCACGAGATTGGTATTACGGTTGGTGCATCCAATTACTGGGGAGATTTACAGCCTAAGTTTTTCGCCAACTATGGCTACCACCCTATGGGAGGCATTGTTTATAAGTACTTTATGAGCCCACATGTAGGCGTGAGATTGGGCGCTACCTATACCAGCCTTTCGGCCGCAGACAGCCTGAGCAATATTCCTGTAAACAAGCAGCGGAACCTCAGTTTTGCCACACACTTATTCGAATTTCACGGAGCTTTGGAATTCAATTTCTTTCCTATAGAAATTCTTAAAAGAAAGGCATCCCCATTCCTCTTTGGCGGCATTTCTGTATTCTATTTTAATCCATTTGCAGAAGATAATAACGGTAATAAAATTTATTTAAGGCCGTTGAGTACAGAAGGGCAGGGCTTACCCATGTACCCTGACCGTAAGCAGTACAGCCTTGTTAATATGGCGTTCCCGTTTGGCGGCGGTATGAAGTTCTTTGTAGGGCAGAAACTGATGCTGACCGGTGAAGTAGGTTTCCGCTACACCAATACCGACTATCTGGATGATGTGAGCAAGTCTTACGTAAACCTGGATACACTACAGGCATATAAAGGGCACGTGTCGAAAGAAATGTCATATAGGGGCAAGGATAACAATAATCCGAATTATGGTTATCAGCGAGGTGACAGCAAATCGAACGATTGGTACTGGTTTGCCAATATCACTGCCACGGTTTACTTCCGTGCTTTTGGGAATCCAAGGGTATACCTGAAGACTAAGTGCCCAGGTTTCTTCCGCCAGTGATTGGTGCTACAACAACATATTTTTAATGGCTGGGTTCTTTTCCCGGCCTTTTTTATAGGCTTTTTTTGGGGTAGCTAGTAGCTAATATATATTACCAAACAAAAGTTAAAATAGATCGTTTTTCGCCCGTTTAATACACAGCAACCTTACTTTGGTACGTAACTTGTAATGGTATAGATATGAAAAGACTGACGCTGTTATCAACCATTATTTTTTTTAGTTTATCAGGGTTTTCGCAAAGCACCAAAACCGATACTGACACATCTTACTCAGTGAACATGAAGGATGTGTATGTCAGGGCCAAATGGAAGAATGATACTGCCAGGTATCAGTATAACCAAATGCGATATTATGTGACCACTGTATTGCCTTATGTAAACGCTGCTACTGCACTATTTAAAGAGATCAAAGCAAAAAGTGACGACGACAATATAAGCAGGAGGGAACGCAGGCAGTTTATTAATAACAAGGAGGCTGAAGTAAAAAAGCAATTTGAAGATAAAATAGATGCGCTCAACACAACGCAGGGTGTGCTGCTGGTAAAACTGATAGCCCGCCAGACCGAACTCAATATTTATAAAATACTCTATGAATTCAAGAACCCGCTAGTTGCGGTAAAGTGGCAGGCGTGGGCCAGGCTACATGGCTTGAACCTGGATAAAAAATACCGTCCTGAAGATGAAAATTACCTGGAGCTGATTATGGCCGACTTGGGGTATCCGTTGCCGGCGGGCTATGCCATGAGTGAATAAACGTAGCAGTGCAAATGCAGCGGAAAAGATTCAATAGAAATAGCCGGTAGTGATACCGGCTATTTTTTATTACCGCACAGGCGGAAATTATTTTACCTGAGCAACCAGCTTTTTGAAAGACTCGGGCTCGTTCATAGCCAAATCAGCCAGCACCTTACGGTTAAGGTCTATATTTTTAGCTGCGAGCTTGCCAATGAACTCAGAGTAGCTCATGCCTTCTTCACGAACAGCTGCGTTGATACGCACAATCCACAAAGAGCGGTATTCGCGCTTTTTAAGTTTACGGCCTACAAATTTATAACCCTGTCCTTTTTCAAGAACGTTTTTGGCAACGGTATATACGTTTTTACGTTTGCCGTAGAAACCTTTGGCTTCTTTCAGTATTTTCTTTCTTCTCGCGCGTGATGCTACAGCATTTACGGAACGTGGCATATCTTCTGGAAATTAAAAATTAAAAATAAAAAAACAAAAAGCAATAAACTATCCTTTCAGGCACAACATGCGTTTCACCAGGCTCATATTGCTTGGGTGAACCAAACCATGCTGGCGCAAATGGCGCTTGCGGGTCTTTGATTTCTTGGTTAACAGGTGGCTTTTAAAAGCTTTATACCTACGGATCTTACCGGTTCCTGTTATATTAAATGTCTTCTTCGCACGTGAATGCGTTTTCACTTTTGGCATAACGTCTTTAATTTGGGATGGCAAAGGTAATAAAATTTCTGTTACAGATTGAAAATTGCCAATATTTTTCTTTTAAGGCGAAAACAATAATATGAAATAAAAATATAATTCAATTCTCGTAATTCGATATCATTTGCTATTTTTACCGCTGATAACCGAAATATGGCGATTTTAAGATTCAGGGTATACTGGGAGGATGATGATCAGACCTATAGAGATATAGAGATTCAGGGGAATATGACATTTTTTGACTTTCACAAAGCTATAGTGTCTGCTTATGAATTTGATGGAAAACACACTGCATCGTTTTATGAAAGCAATGACAAGTGGGGTTATGGCAGGGAGCTTAATTCGGAAGTACTGGTAAATAAGAAAGATGCGCCGGCATTATCCATGATCAAGACACCAGTATCGGCACTGGTGGCAAAGCCCGACCAAAAGTTTATATACGTATATGACCCTGCAAAAAAATGGACTTTCCTTGTGGAGCTTATTGGTGTAAGCAAGGAGGAGACGGCAAGGCGAATATACCCATTCCTGCTGCGCAAAGAGGGTATTGCCCCGGCGCAATATGGCATAAAGGGTGTGAGCCAGGACAAGATCATGGAAATAGAAGAGAAGTATGACCTTGGCGCAGACGAAATGGCCGAGGGCTTCAGTGACGAAGGAGAAGGTGGAACTGAAAGCATGGCTGAGGAAGATACCGGAGGTGGTTTTGAATAATTTGATTCCTAAAGTTTATATAATAGCCGGGCCTACCGCGGTAGGCAAGACGGCAGTGGCAATGGCACTGGCACAGCGGCTTGGTACAATGATTGTATCAGCAGACAGCAGGCAGTGCTATGCGGAAATGTCTGTGGGCACAGCCAAGCCAACACGGGCTGAGCTGGAGCAGGTACACCATTATTTTGTAAATGCATTCCCGGTGAGCCGCGTACTATCTGCGGCGGACTATGAAGTGCTGGCATTGCAATACCTGAACGAAATATTTACCCGCAGCAATTATGCTGTGGTATGCGGCGGCACCGGGCTTTATATAAAAGCACTGTGTGAGGGCCTGGATGCTATGCCGGAAGCAGACATGGCAATAGTTAGTGAGGCGGAAGCAGCATATAAAGAATATGGGCTTGCATGGCTGCAGCAGCGCATAAAACAGGAAGACCCTGAATTTTATGCAAATGGGGAGATTCAAAACCCTGCGAGAATGCTGCGGGCATTGTCGTTTGTAAGAACCACCGGAAGAAGCATTATTCATTACCGGACGGCTCAAAAAAAGATAAGGCCTTTTGACATAATAAAGGCGGGCCTTGAACTGCCCCGTGCTGAACTTTATGATCGCATCAACAAACGTGTGGATGCAATGATGGCGCAGGGGCTGCTGGCTGAGGTGGAAAGCCTGACGCCATATCGTAACAATAAGAACCTGCAAACAGTGGGGTATACTGAACTGTTTGAATACCTGGACGGTACATGCAGCCTTGAGGCAGCTGTTGATAAAATAAAACAGCATACACGCAACTATGCCAAACGCCAGATGACCTGGTTTAAAAAAGATAAAGAGATCACATGGTATAATGCCGATAATCCTGGCCTTGTTGATAAAATCATTTCGCAATAACACGGAAATTTTCATAGGGCGATGCCCTATGCTGTTGTATTGAGCCCCTTCAGGGCTTGTGTTGATTGTTTTCTTTTGAGAGGTTTCATCTAGGGTAATTTCTATTAGGGGCGTTGTGGTAACTAAACTACTATTCTGTAAGCCAGAATCTAACGATCAGTGGGGGGCTCAACCTCGCTGTGGAGTTTATTTAAAAATGTGGTTAGCGTCAATTTGGCAAATTCATTTTTAGTTTGCGCTGTGGTTTCCGCAGCAGTGGCTGTATTGATGGATGCAGTGGCGGTTGCTGGCGTGGCTAAAATTGCGGGATTACTTCCGGTTACTTCCGGAAGAGTGGGAACCGGAAGAGGTATATCATTTTGATTTTCAGTGCTTTGTGGTGCAACTTCCGGTTGGGCTGGAACTTCCGGTATCTGGTGCTGGAATGCGGGCTTTGTTGGCGGGAGTGACTGCCAAGGGGTGTTATCAGGGCGGGAAGATTTGGGGTCGTCAGTTGTGAGCCTGAGATCACTGCACCGGGGCCAATTGCAATTGCCATCTTTTTTGCGAGAACAGTGAACTGAAGATTCACATACCGGGTTAGGCACGGGTGGAGTTTCTGAATCGAGCGGATCGGTGTGGTTGAGTTCATCGTAGAAAGGTGATACCGCCTGCAGGCTGATGCCGTATTCCATCTGGTAGGGTGCGTAACCATTCTGAGTCCTGGCAGTAAGAAAACGATTGGCATAGTGTGCGAGCTGTATTGCGAACTCTTTATTAAGCGGGCGTACAAATTCTTTAAAGGATTCGATCATCTGCATATTTTGTGCCAGCGAGGGTGATTTTTTCATGGTATCTATGCTGAGTACCAGTTTGCGCATTATGTCCATTTCCTGCTGAGAAGGGAAGCGCTTGCCTGGCTTTCGGGCGGCTATCATATCCTGCATTTCTACGAGCTGGCTGCAGAGGTTGTCGGTGATGGTAGCGGGTGCCTGCAATGCTGCAGCCTTTAGCTGGTGCCACGCATACTGATGCACCCAGGTATAGATGGTGCGCTCTGAAACGCCCACTTCCTGTGCTATTTCTTTTTGTGATTTACCCTG
>OMJB01000066.1 GCA_900299255.1 Sphingobacteriales bacterium | reverse complement strand
CTGAGGAATCAGTATTTCTGGTCTCCTTTATATTTATTTCTGCTGATCTTTCTCCCCTATAATTTTGGCAAAAGAGGCTGGATTTGGTGCGCCGCCTATCTGCTGGCTTTTGCCCTGTCTGACCAGGTGGTTGTTGAAGTGATTAAACCGTTTTTTCACCGGATGCGCCCGTGCAATAATCCCGGGCTTAAACCATTTGTACATCTGGTTGTTGAGTGCGGCACAGGGTTCAGTTTCCCATCCGCACATGCAGCCAACCACTTCGCAATGGGTGTGTTCACGGCAGTTACGCTTGGCAGGTTGGCGAAATGGGTAAAACCAGCAGCTATTGCCTGGGCTTTCCTTGTTTCATTTGCACAGGTATATGTCGGCGTACACTTTCCACTCGACGTAACAGTAGGTGCCCTTATAGGGCTTACCTTCGGAACGCTGGTAGGCAGGTTATTTAACCACTACTTCGATCTGTCGAAGCCGGCAAAGGTCCAACCACAAGCCTGATTCGGCTAACGGGCGATACTAATTCTGAGCAGCAAGAAATTTCTCCAGCTCGTCCTGATAGTTTTTGTATTTGAGTTTTGACAACAGATCTGAAAACGACTCCTTGTCAATGGTTTTGGGGTATGCCCACTCAGCAAATTCTACTTTACTGCTTTCAAAACCAAGCCAGTCCATAATAAGGCTCACCTGTTTAGTAGTCATAGTTTCATCTGTCAGGCCTTCTTTAATCAGGTTCATTTTTTCAGTATCCGTTTTTTTCGGAGCCACTTTTGTCTTCAGCTTGTCTGTTTTAGCTTCATTGAGAGTGGCTATCTCATCCACTGATACCGGCGACGCAACTGGCTTGCCAGGCTGATTGTCAGATACTGATGGCGCATTATTTTCTGTTTCATTTCTGGTCACACCAGTCGCCTGATCCGGAACAGGTACACGCCCTTCAGCATTTTCTGCCCTTATATCAACTTCGTCTGCAACCTGGTCATAATCAACCACTGTTAATTTTTCCCTGTACGTCTTCACCATACCCTCATATATCACTTCATTGCGCATGCGCCCGCTGCGTGTAGGAACCATTGAATATATGCGCAGAATGTGTCGGCCAGCCGGCAGATCGCCTACAGTAACCGAAGTACCTATTTTGTTGAAGTACCTGCCATCCAGCCAGACATTTATTCTTCTGGCATCAGTGGTACGTACCTTCAGCATTGACTGGGCGAATGAACCTGAAGTAAAAATCAGGGCAAACAAAATGGACAAAAATATCTTTCTCATTCCGGTAAAAATTAGAAGTTCCGCTTTATTACCTAAAGCTACTGCATTTCTGATGTACCCCTTTGTTAAAATTATCAACCAGGCACAACACTTTTATCAGACGCGTATACTTATGCAAAGATTAATACAGTACTGTTTTTTAACAAGGCAGTAACAGTGCACATAAAATACCTGTGGAAACACCAGCATTCAGCGATTCGGCGCCACCATAGCGAGGGATAGTAATCTGCTTATCTGCCAGGCCCGCAATATGCGGTGAAATCCCCTTTGACTCGTTGCCGATAATAAGGATACCTGAAGATGCCCTTTCGCACTGATAAACATTCTGTCCGTGCAGTGTGGCCGCATACCTGACGAGTTGAGTACTGCTCAGAAAAGCACTAAGGTCAGCCTGGTGTGTTTGCACCCTAAGATGCCCGCCCATTGCGCTCTGTACTACTTTAGGGTTATACACATTCACACAACCCGGCGAACAAATGACATGGCCGATGCCAAACCAATCGGCTATTCTGATGATAGTACCCATATTGCCGGGGTCCTGAATATCTTCTAGTGCAATACACCACTCGTTACCGGGTTTCAAAACCGGCTCTTCCGGCGCCTCTACCACCAGCAGCACTTTGTTGGGTGTTTGCAGTCCGGATACTGCTTCCAGCCCGCTTTCGGTAGTGATGCAGAGCTGAGCACCGCTATGCCGAGCAATGAGCGCGGTATTATGAGCCACCCATTCCTCTACAGCAACTATCATCTGTATCCGGCTATCAGACCTAAGCCATTCAGCCGCGAGCTTTTCTCCCTCAACTATAAATACTTTATATTCATTGCGAAATTTTTGCTGGCTTAACGACCGAATGTATTTATTTTGTGCATTGGTTAGCATGCTGCAAAACTATATTATTGTTCTGAACTGTTAAATGAACAAACATCATTTTCGTAAAGGCTCCTTTTTTTTACTGGTACTGCAAATTGCGGCAATGTTGTCATTACCCGGTTGCAGCACCAGGCACCTGAGCGAAAATCAGTACTTGCTCCGGAAAAATACTGTGATCTTAAAAACCGATGGCAAAATGGCCAATCGGACAGAGATTAAGCAGAACCTGGGCAAAATGATTATCCAGAAGCCCAACACTAACGCGATTGATATAGGGCTGTTACCTTTCAGAATTCCGTTAAAACTGTGGCGTTACAATAACCGTTTCCACAAGCTGCACAACAAACCTGATACCTTTTTGCCCAAGGCAGTGGAGCGGCCCGTGATTTCTGACACTGCCTATATTCTGCGTTCTGCTCAGAACATGAAGAACTATTTGTTCAATCAGGGCTACTTCTACGCAAAGGTAACAGACACATATATAGTTAAACGCAAGAAAGCATATGTAACCTACAACATACAAACCGGCCACAATTACCAGATTAACAGTATAAGGTACAACACAGAAGACACAAACATTGCCCGTATCATTCAGCTAACAGCTGATGGCACAGCCCTTGAAAAAGGAAAAGACTTTGCATTTACGCTCACTGCCGATGAGATGGGGCGGCTGGTATCAGTTATGCGCAATAACGGCTATTACAAATTCAACCAGGATAATATTACGTTCGTAGTTGACACAATGGACCAGGCACTGTTTCATGACCTGGAACACCCGTACCGGGCGGCTGTAAACTATGTAGCACTCAAAAACAATAACAAACCGCTGCTGGACGTTGACGTAAATATCCACATCGGCGAAGACTCATCAGCATTCAACAGATACACTATTGGCAGCATTCATGTTTACCCGGATTTTGCCACGCAAAAAGACCTACGAGATAGCAGCCTGTACAGCAAAAAAATAGAAGATATTCAGTACAGCTTCCACCACCGTTATATTCACCCGTGGGTGCTGCACAAACATATTTATATGGCACCTGGAGATCCTTTCTCACAGGAGGACGTAGACAAAACGCAGGCCAAGCTCAACGAGCTCGGTATCTTCCAGTTCATCCGTATTGTGCCGCATGAATCCAGAGCCACAAAAGCCACGCTTGATTACGATATTCTACTTGCAAAGGCTAAAAAATATGATTTTTCGGCATTGTACGAACTGTCCAGCGGATCTACCTACGCACTGGGGCATTCAGTAGGCATCAACCTCCGCAACAAGAACTTCCTGAAGGGCGCCAACCTGCTCACCATCGGTATCAACGGAGGAATAGAATATTCATACAACGGGGCTCAAGGCAAGGAATTCTTTGATCATTTCTCCCGGCTCACCAACTATTACGGTGTTAATGCAAGCATTGATTTCCCTAAGTTTCTGGCACCTGTGGCCGCATCATTGTTCGACAACTCTAACCTGCCGCATACTATTATCGGCGGGGGACAAAACGTTCTTGACCGCCTTGACTATTTTACCTTGCTGAATACAAGTGCCAACTTCTCTTACAGCTGGCATGAAACAATATCCAAAACCTGGACGTTGTCACCGGCATTTATCAACATCATCAGGCTGCCATCAAAAAGCGCAAAATTTGATACTGTACTGATGTTCAATGAATATCTGAAGAACAGTTACAAGGAGAATTTCATTGAGGGTGAAAATATATTGTATACATTCGACAACAGCATTAAGAAGCACGGCATCAATTATTTTTACCTGAAACTGGGGCTGGAAGAAGCAGGGGCGGTGCTGGGGCTTGTAAACAATCTGGTAGGCGCCGTAAACAATCTATATGGCATCACCTATGCCGAATATGCTAAGTTCGACTTTGATGCACGCCGCTACATAGCTATCCGCAAATCTGTATTGGCATTCCGTTTTACCGGAGGCATTGGTATACCCTACGGATCATCTCCTACCCTGCCGTACATAAAGCAGTATTTCTCTGGTGGGCCTTACAGCCTGCGTGGCTGGCGCATTCGCACACTGGGCCCCGGCCGGTACATAGACACCAGCATCGCTACCGCCGGCAACCAGATAGACAGGACGGGAGATATAAAACTTGAACTCAATGGTGAATTCCGCTTCCCTATAACCATGCTGTTTGGCAATGCAATAAAAATGAACGGAGCCCTGTTTGGCGATGCAGGTAATATCTGGCTGGCACGTAAAGACCCCAACTACCCGGATGGTGAATTTGAATTTGCGCACCTGGATCATGATATCGCTGCCGACCTTGGTATTGGCACCCGGTTTGACATAGCATCATTCCTGACACTACGTGTAGACCTGGCTATGCCTGTTAAAAAGCCATACATTGCGGCCAACAGCGGATGGGTATTCGACAGTATCAATTTCGGCAACCCAACATGGCGAGCAAATAACCTGGTCTTTAACGTATCCATCGGGTACCCCTTCTAAAGTGTATAGCGGCTATAAAGAACAATCTTCATTTTTCCGCAGTTGTAACATTTAACCCTGTAAGTTTCTTCCCTCCCACCACTTGGTTTGCACAGCAGGTTCACGCAGATCCAACAACTCGCCTATTAGCGGATGTAGTAACGGCAGCCCTCTCCGATCCGCCTCAGCAGTAACTCTTTTAATGGGCTCATCCCAGTCGTGCAGCGAGAGTGAAAACTTTGCCCAATGCACTGGCAACAGCTTTGTGCTTTTCAGGTCCTGAGCGGCTTGCACAACTTCTTCGGGCATCATGTGAATATGCTTCCAGCTTTTGTTGTACTGCCCACACTCCAGGATGGCTAGATCAAATGGCCCAAATTGGCTGCCAATCTCAGCAAAATGCGTGTCATATCCCGAATCGCCACCCAGATATAGCTTCATATCAGGTGCAGTGAGAATAAATGATGCCCACAATGACTGATTGCGTTTGAAGCCGCGCCCGGAAAAATGCCTCGACGGCATAGCACGTACATGTAGCCCGCCCTCGAGCAGTGTGTCTGCGTACCAGTCTAGCTCTGTTATCTTTGAAGCATCAAATCCCCAGCGTTCCAAATGAGCGCCTACCCCAGCGGCCGTAATAATTCTGCCTGTTTTGGACCTTAACTTCTGTACAGTTGAGAAATCAAGATGATCCCAATGATCGTGCGTTATGAACAAGTAATCCAGTGCCGGTATATCATCAGCAGAGTAAACATCTGAACCGTCAAAACTGCGTGTAGTGCCTTTAATGGGTGATGCATTGCCACTGAATACCGGGTCTACTAAAAGCTTTTTACCTCCTACCTGAATAAAGTAAGAAGAATGGCCAAACCATACCAGCACGTCGGCATGTGCATCGAGCTGGTGCAGCCCTACTTTCCCTGAGGGTAGCGTGCCGTGAGGTTTCCGCCGGCTTTTATCCCCGAAAAAAAACTCTTTGGAAACGGAAAGAAAAGATGCTCCTTCGGTTAACTGCGGCGTAACACTCTGGTTCTGAAACTGTCCATCTCTCCAATTGGGCGATTGCTGTGTTTGTTGAAGCCGCTCACCTTGCGGCTTTGCACCAAATTGTGCCCGACTCATGAATATTATAACGCAGACAACGAAAACAAGTACTGTAGCAATGATGATGGATAACAACATTCGCCAAAGGTATGTAAAACAAGATCGGTGAAAAAAATATGTTGCCGGTACTAACTGACCGAATAAATGTATTAATCAGTGCTGACGATCCTGCCACTCTCGATAGCGGCAAACCCTTTTGAAATAGCCGCTTCCAACCCTCGTAGAATATACGCTTCCACATTGCTCCCTGCCCGTGCAAAACCAAATACCCTGGCTGTTTCCTTTACCAGATCTTCTTTAGGCAGGCTAATCTGGCTGTCAAGTATTTCCCTGACAGCATTTGTTATCTCTTCCACAGGCAAATCTTCTGCATCCCGCTTCTGCGATTCATCTGCAGGTGTCCTGTAATAGCTATACTGGCCAGGAACCTGGCCACTGTTCCAGAAAAACACACACCCGTTAACCTCAGTTGTCTTTAATTGTAGCATAGCAAACAATCCTTCAAAATGCGTACTGATTCTGTTTCCCTGCCTTGAAATGCCCCACGCGGCCAATACCCTTTTGATTAGCAGGCTTCTGCTTATGGGCGCTTCAATTCTGAGCACATCAAGTATCTGGCTACAGACTCTCTGCCTGTTAGATTGCAGTAAAAACTCGTCTGAAGAAGCATTGCTCACCATATACAGGCTACAAACCTCATATAAAAGAGCCACTGTGCTGCGTGCCTTTGAACTTCCGGTAAACACGGCACTTGCACCGTTTATTACCCGGCTCTCAGGTATCGTAATAGAAATAGCCGGCTCCGCAATATCTGAGCCATTGCTGGAATGCAGGCCTTCGAGCCGCTCGATTTCACTTAATAAATTGTCAACCACTCGCTCCGGATTTTCCCACCAGTCAGCAGACCACACCCGGCAAATATTCCAGCCAAGTTTTCTCAAAACATCATACTGTACTATTTCTCTGTCACCAGCTGATTTCGCCGCATTATAGTTCTGCCCATCGGTTAAAACACCAAGAAGATATCCCGACTCATTCTTTGTATCTACAACGCCAATATCAATCCGGTAACCGGAACAGCCGATGTTTGTATTTACTTCATACCCTTTTTTGCGTATGCGCCCGGCAATTAATTGAGCAAAACTCTCTGTTTTAATAACGTGAGCCGGGTTTCTATAACTAAGTATGTCCTTACCCTTCTGTGCATATTCAAGGAAGTCTTTCAAGCCCGCCACACCTTCAGATGAAGTACGCGTTATATCAATCTGCTCTGCTTTTAACGTCGAAAACACTATCATTTCATAACGCGCACGCGAAACGGCAACATTTAATCTTCTTTCACCTCCTACCCTGTTCAGCGGACCGAAATTAAGATTGACCTTACCCTCCCTATCCGGCCCATAGCCAACGGAAAACAGTATCACATCTCTTTCATCTCCCTGCACATTCTCCAGATTTTTTATAAACAAAGGCTCTCCCGACTCCAGCGCAACAGCCTCCAGCAAAGGATTTGCCCTAAGTGCATCGTTGAGCATATCATCTATCAATGTCTGCTGAACAGAACTAAAGGTAACAACACCAATGCTCCGCCTGGACAATACAGGATCAGCAAGGCGCATTAATATCTCACTCACAACTGCCTTTGCTTCCGCCGGGTTCTGCCTTGTTTTAGACCTGTCATAATAGCCGGGCACTTCAACGTATTTAACCCTCACTGCAATATCGTCTGTTGAAGGGAATGTTAACAGCCTGTTGTCGTAGTACTTAGCGTTGCTGAATGCAATAAGGCTTTCATGCTTGCTTCTGTAATGCCACTTCAGTCGTTTTTCAGGCATAGACAAGGCCAGGCAATCATCAAGGATACTTTCAAGATCTTCCTTTTCATTTTCTTCATCCACAAAATTCGCAGCAAAGAAATTAGTAGGGGGCATTTGTTTCGGATCTCCTGTTACAATTACGTTATCAGCTCTGGCAATAGCGCCAACTGCCTCACAGGTTGGCATCTGCGAGGCTTCATCAAAAATAACCAGATCAAATCTGGTTGTATCAGCATCAAAGTACTGCGCAACAGAAATCGGGCTCATTAGCATACAAGGGCTCAGCCTTGGCAACAAGTTTGAAACAGAATCAAATAATTTCCGGATAGACATTCCCCTGCCACCGTTTCTGATGGCTCGTTGCAGAATGCCCATTTCTGAACTCTGGGCTGCTTCCTTTGAACCATTTGGAATTTTGGATGCCAGCTTCGCGACCAACTCAGCTTTTGTCAGTTGTTCAAACTGACTGCTGATCTCCCTGAACCTTCTGATCTTTTCTTCAAACAACTGGCCATTGAACGTAGATAGCGCTGCCTCATTGCTGAAAATAAAGTCGGCGCAGGAATGTAAAACCCCTTTCTTAAAACTAATGACAACTTCATCACTTTTTAATGCACCCGTTTCATACTGCACAACCAGTGGCTCCAGGCCCTCAGACAATGCCCTTGAACGGGCCTGCTGCCAGCTTACCCAGTCCCTCAGCAGCTCAATATTATCTAACCACTTTTGGGCATATTGGGCGCAGTTATCTATCCGGTTACCTGCAACTGGCTTCTGTGTTGCAAAATCTACCCCTAACAGCTGATTTAATTTCGCCTCGGCTGCCATTGTTTTGAAATAATACATGCCATACCCACTGCAACTACCGCCAAATAATTGTTTAAATACCTGCCTGCCCTCAGATAGATTACCTCCCATTTTCCGCCGCCACGCACGGGCTTTTGCCGGACTTTCAAGCAGGGAAATAATCTCCTGATTTAATTTCTGAACTATTCCGGAAATAAACTCTAACTGCCCCCAGTCACAATTACCGCCATTCCATGCCCACCCCAACACTGGAGCCAGCGTGGCCGCTTTGCTCTCGATGACTGACTGCTCCTTGCGGAAGGCAATTATTTCCTGCAACAATCCCGGTACATCATGTACTTTACCGCTTCTGTTTTTCAGGTAATTTCTGATTTCTTTGCGCACAGCATTTTGCCGGAACAATTTTGGTAAAAACCATTTTTGTGTTGCACTCGTCCATTCTGCCAATGTCTGAACAGCATCGTGCACTAAAATCGATTCATCATAATTTTTAAGTAGCTCCTCACGCATTGCATCTCTGCGCCTGCCATGCACAGCCAGCTCACCTACCTGCGCAACCGTACTTTCTATATTGGTAGCTGAAAATAATTCTGCAGGTGTATCTGGCAATGATAAAAGCAGATCGCAGATAATTTGCAACTGAATCAGCTGTTGCCTGGTTTCCAGAGTAATATCCAGATGGAACTTCGCCTGCAGGTCAGCTGCCTTTAACCTGAACTCGTTAAGATCGGTAAGATAGCCGGCAATAAGCTCCTTCGCCTCATTCTTAACCGTTTGTGTATACTGTGTCAGATGGATTGCATCAAGGGCATGATTGTGAGGATGCCTGCATATTTTACCAGCAGTCTCCAGCTCCTGCGCCAGATCATGCCATAATGTGAGTTTCTCTAGCGTTAATGATTTTATTGTACTGTACCCGAACTTTACTTTATCAGGCGCATGGAATACAGCTGTATGGTCCGCAATTATACTGTAAAGCGAGTAGCCAAACGGATATTCCTTGTGCAGTGCCTCTACGTACTCATTGAGTTCCTCCCGCAGCTTATGCAGCCGCTCCGCCTCCGATTGGAATATCTGTGGCGGATCTACTTTATTTATCTCGAGTGTTTTTTTTAATTGCTCTAAAACAGCCGATTTCTTTGACTTGTTTGAATGCAGTTCCAGGCAAAACGGGCTCAGCCCTATAGCTTCCAGCCTGCTTTTCACAACAGAAAGCGCAGCCATTTTCTCGGCTACAAAAAGAACCTTCTTCCCTTTGTAAAGGCTGTTAGCAATGATATTTGTTATCGTTTGTGATTTACCTGTTCCGGGCGGGCCATGAAGCACAAAGCTTTGATTCTGATCGGCTGCTAATATAGCCTCGAGCTGAGAAGAATCGGCACTGATAGGCAATGCAATTTCTGAAGGATGGAAGTGCCTGTCGAAGGACGTATGAACTGGCGGAGCAGTATAACTATCCCATTCCATTTTACCCCAGATAAGGCTGCCAACAACTTTATGGCTACGGAGCCGGCTTGCATTGGTATGAATATCATGCCACATGATAAACCTGCTGAAAGAAAATGTTCCGATAAACGCTTGCTCTTCCACATCCCATCTCGACTGAGACATTACCGCCTGCCTGAGTATGTTAAACACCTGTTTAACGTCAACACCGCTTTCGTCCTTGGGCAAAGTTTCAAGTCCGCCTATGCTGATGCCAAAATCCTGCCTGATCATTTCAAGCATCGTTATGTTCATTATCGCATCTTCTTCTCTGCTTCTGATAATAAAACATCGGTGTGCAGTCTTCTTGATGATTTCTACCGGTAAAAGCAGTATGGGTGCATATCTCGCCTTTTCACTCTGAGTTGTTTCGTACCATTTCAGTACACCAAGTGCCACGTAGAGCATATTTGCTCCGTTTTCTTCCAGCGACAACCGAGATGATCTGTAAAGGCTTACAAGGCTGGCCACCAATTCTGGTTCCGGCAGGTAAGTCCTTAGTCTGTTTTTTGTAAGCTCCTGTTTTACCAGGTCGGTCATCGGGTCTAATGAGTTTACTGACTGGTATATGCCTGCGTTTCTAAGCGGATTGTCCCAGTCAGCCGGTTTTGGCAGCACCTGAAATTCATCGCCGGCTGCCAGCTTGTCTTCCATCTGGCTAAGGTTGGTGGCAATCAGCTGAACATTGTTTCGGGATACCCGCAGATTGATCAGATTATTTCGCAGACTCAGATCCAGCAGCTTCCGCTCCCACATCTGTTGTTTCGAAACATCAATTTTCTCTGAGTAAATAATTTTATGAGCGGTTGCAATTTCTTCCGGCTTCTGATGCTCCCGAGTTGCAGTTATGTCGTCTTTAATCTCCCAGCCACCCGCCGTCCGTATTCTTAGAGGCATGGGCCTGACACCGCTGAATCTGGAACGTTTTACATCAATAAAAAGCATGAAATCATCCGCATTCAGCAGATGATTTTTTGCGGATCTGACCGCATCATCAAACGTGGATTTATGTCCTGCATTCATGCAGGTTGCTTCAACAACAATCAGCTCATTGACCCCTTCAGCAATTCGTTTCGTGATCAAAGAAATATCGTCATTTACGCTGTCTGCGAATGTATCATTCACCATCCATGCACCTGCAAATGCATGACCCTTAATTATTACAACAAATGGATTGATCCCTACCGACTCCAGGCAACCCGCATACAACAATGACAAATCGAGACAGTTAGCCATTTGCTGTGAAAAAATCGTTTCAGGCAAACGGATGCGCTGGCCTGTTTCTTCAAAGCTGGCTGGTACTGTGCAATACAAAATTTGCCTTTCAGCTATGGCCTCAAATACTGCAGCCATTTGCTTCTTTACTCTGTCGGGATTCTTTGTCTGATATTCATCAAAAGACGGGATACCAGTCCAGCCGTCCAGTATTGTTGCCGCTCTTCTGATTATTCCGGGAATTTCAGCATTATTGGGCGTAACGAATGCAGACAATATCTCTGGCAAGATTGAAACACCACTCCACTGGTCGTATGCCAGAATATCAACGCTGTAAACTTCCTTATACAATTCGCTTGCCGCATCAGAAATCACCAGTGTAAACTGGCCCGATATACGCTCAGAAAGCTCTGACAAATATTTTGTTGACAGCTTTATGTCAACTATTCCCAGATCAAAATTTTCACCTGCGGGTATCAAACCTACTGCACTACTCCACCTAACAGCAAAATCAGGCTCCGAAAGAATTTCAACAGTAAGATTTCGAAGGTCAGAACCAGCCACGTTTCTGATAGTGAGCTTGCGCACTACAGGCACATGGTTTTGCTGCATTGAGAAATTAATCACACGGATGAATTCAAACGCAACTTCTACTACTGGCTGGCCTGGAATCATGTGGCAACAAACATTATGGGGGGTGATGTTTTCTGAGAATTAAAGGTATCTAAAAATATGCTCACCAAAACGTGCTATTTACTTAACAGGCATGTTCTTTCAATAAAGGCCATTGAATAAAACCAAATCCAATAGTCGGATCGCTTATACGATTGGAAGATTGAAACGTTTTTTTCTAAGGGTAGTAGATTCTATAATCCCTTTCGAGCTAATTACAGGTGGTATACGGGTTAGCACATTGCATGTTGGGCGATAACCAGCCAGAAAACTCCTTTGTACCATTTGATAACTTTACGTACACCCACTTATTTCGGCACTGTGTTACCGTGCAGAAACCAATTTCTGATACATGCTCTCTGATTATGAATGCTGGTTTCGATTTACTGTCTGTATCTGAGTATAAAATCAATTCCGGGCCATAATTCCGTGAGTATGTACCAAGGAACTTATTCTTCTTTATCCATCCTTTTTTAGGTTTACCTGAATTGGCATAAAAAATTGCCCCATAAACAAAACCCGCAGAATCCTTCTCCGCTTTCACCAGAAGGTAATTTTCTTTCAGCGAATCATTTTTCAGAGATCTGATAACCTTACCATTTGGCCGATCATATAACGATACCTTGCCGAAGTAGGCGGGGTTAATTAACAAATTACAATCACACTGAACCTGTTGTGCATTCAGATGGTTATAAAATGAAAGCAATAGCAGTATTGAAACAAATCTTATCATCATCAAATTTATAAAAAGAATTGCTGAGACAGTACATTGCGTTACGGGCATAAAAAAAGCCTCAACTAACGTTGAGGCTTTTAAAAGAATATGGCAGCTACCTACTCTCCCGCATTGTGGTG
>OMJB01000065.1 GCA_900299255.1 Sphingobacteriales bacterium | reverse complement strand
TTCTGATAACGGTAATGGCGTAGTGAGGATGGTAAGTGCAGCGGGAATTATTACAACAGTGGCCGGTACTTCAGGCTTTGGTGGTGCAGCCGGCGACGGCGGGCCGGCAACAGCAAGTGCCGTTAGGGTAAACCCATTTGGTCTAGCAGTTACAGATATCAATCACTTTTACATCGCAGATTTTAACAACAGCCGTATACGTCAGGTAAAACCGAACAGCATCCCCTACTTTGTCAATGGTTCACCTCAGTCTTTGACCGTATGTCAGAGCTCAGGTGCCAACAGCATTAATTCTATTTTGGCTGTGATGGATTCGAACACTTCGCAAACGCTCACATGGAGCATTTCGGCTATCTGCGCACATGGTACACTCGCCGCATCCACTACTGCTCCCAGTACCGGAAGCGTAGTTACACCCACAGGCCTTACATATACTCCAACCGTTGGGTATTCTGGCACAGATGCTTTTACTATTCAAATCTCTGACGGATACAATACTTCTACTACAGTTGTAAATGTGACTGTTAATCCGCTGCCTGTTGTGGCTGCGATTAGCGGCAGTGCTACTGAAGTTTGTGTTGGGTCAAACATTGTACTTACTGATGCGACAACAGGTGGAACTTGGACTTCTACCACAGGTAATGCGAGTGTTGTGGGTGGTACGGTTACCGGTGTTACTGTGGGTACTGATGATATCAGCTATACTGTTACCAATACCTGCGGTAGTGCTTCTGCAATCTACTCTATTACTGTTAATCCGTTGCCAAATGCAGGCAGTATAACCGGGGCTTCAACAGTTTGTGTTGGGGCTTCAATTCCATTGGCAGATGCTGCCCCGGGAGGAACCTGGAGTGCACAGAATGCAAATGCCAGTGTAGATGGCCTGGGTAATGTTACCGGGGTTACCGTTGGTACAGATAATATCAGTTATACCGTAACCAATACGTGCGGCACAGTAAGTGCAGTGCACACCGTTACAGTAAATGATGTGCCTGTGGTACCTGCTATTACCGGCACACTGGTAGTTTGTGAGGCTGCTACAACATTACTTTCAAACACAACGCCGGGTGGTAGCTGGTCTGCTACAAACGCGAATGCGACAGTTTCCGGTACTGGCCTGGTTACGGGCGTTACAGCGGGTACAGATGATATCAGCTATACTGTAACCAATGGTTGCGGTGCTACATCTGTAGGTGTTGTAGTTACAATCAATCCTTTACCGGTTGCCGGCACAATTACAGGAACACCGACTGTTTGTACAGGTGGCACGGTAACACTTACTGATGCGGCACCGGGCGGTACGTGGTCTACGACTACAGGTAATGCAACTGTTTCTGGAGGCGTAGTAACAGGTGTTACCGTTGGTGCTGATGTGGTTTCTTATTCTGTTACCAACTCTTGCGGCACGGCAGTAGCAACCTACTCAGTAAACGTTGTATCGGTGCCTACAGCAGGTACGATAACCGGTCCAACACATGTGTGTCCTGGATCTACAATTACGCTTTCCGACGCTACTAGTGGTGGCACTTGGTCGGCCAGCAATGCCAATGCAACGGTTTCAGGGCTTGGTGTAGTTACCGGCGTTACGTCTGGTACTGATGTGATTTCTTACAGTGTAGTTGCATCATGCGGTACTGCAGTTGCTACGTTCACAGTTACTATTGACCCGCTTCCAAATGCCGGTACAATAGTAGGTTCCACCAATGTTTGTGTGGGCTCTTCAATTACGCTCACAGATGCTGTTCCGGGCGGCACATGGAGTGCCAGCAATGCCAATGCTACAGTTTCATCAACCGGTGTAGTTACAGGCGTTACTGCCGGTGCAGTTACTATTTCTTACAGTGTAACAGGTGTCTGCGGCACTATTGCTGCTATACTGAACATAAATGTTAACCCAATCGTAACTCCTTCGGTAACTTTCACTGCTACCCCTGGTTTCAATACATGCCCGGGAACACTGGTTACTTATACCGCCAATCCGGTAAATGGTGGCACCGCTCCTGTATACGAATGGAGAGTAAATGGCTTTGTACTGGGTGCAGGTGCGTCTTTCAACCATACGCCTTCAAACGGAGACAGGTTCATTCTCAAAATGACCAGCAATGCAGCTTGTGCTTCTATAACAACAGTGTATGATACAGTTACAGTCGTTGTGTATCCTTCGCTGGTTCCATCGGTTCATATTTCAACCGGTATTATCGGCGATACTGTTTGTATAGGCGACCTGACACCGTTTACTGCCGTACCAGTTAATGGTGGCATAACTCCTGCTTATACCTGGTATGTAAACGGCACCGCTGCAGGTGGCGGTAATCCTTTTACATATGCTCCTACTAACGGAGATATTGTTACCTGTGCACTCTCCAGCAGTTATGTATGCCCCACTCCGGCTACTGTACTCAGCAACAGTGTTACAATGACAGTAAATACTACCGAAACACCGGCTGTTGGTATTACAGTTAGCCCTATAGCAGCGGTTTGTATAGGCACTAATGTAACATTTACGGCACATCCGCTTTATGGTGGTGTACCTCCAACATATACCTGGACTAAAAATGGTGTGAATGTGGCAACAGGTGTAAACTATACTTATTCACCTACAAACGGTGACAACGTATACTGTACAATGGCCAGCAGCGCATCCTGCCGCACTGTAAATACAGTTACCAGTAACCACATAAATATGAACGTGGAGAACCCGCTGGCCATTGCAGTTAGTATCACTCAATCAACCGGGTTGATAGGAGTAGGCCAAACAGACGTATTCACCGCCATTGTTACATCACTTGCTCCGGTACCTACCTACCAGTGGTTCCTGAACGGTACTGCAGTTGCTGGCGCAACCAATGCTACCTACACACTTACAGGTGCAGCACCCGGCACAGCTGTTGTGCACTGTGTGGCTGGTTCAGGCGATGCCTGCTATACTACGGCTTCGAGCAACTCTCTTACTGTAACCACAGCAGCTTTGGGTGTTCACGAATATTCGGCTTCTTTATCAGAGCTGAAAGTTGTTCCTAACCCTAACAAAGGCACATTTACATTGAACCTTACATCTATTGAGAATGAACAAGTTCACATTGTGATTACAAATGTAGTTGGTGAAACGGTTAAAGTACTTAACGCTGCTACCAACAATGATGTTCAGATCAGCATGGATCAGCCTTCAGGTATTTACCTGCTGACAGCTGTAACTGAACATGGCACATTTGTGCAGAAAGTGGTGATCAACTAATTATATTCAGTCCTTTAAAAAGGCACATAGGAACTCTGGTTCTTTATGTGCCTTTTTTATTTTTGGTATATTGTGCATACGTATGGGCTTACTCAGGCTTACATTTTTAGTTTGGCTTCTGATTGCGGTAAATATCGTTTCAGCTCAGGATACTGTTTATGTAAATGCGCACAACCTGATTCTGAGAGATCGTCCTGAAACCCGCTACAATGTGTTTGCCATCCTTCAGGCAGGCTGCCCTCTGAAAGTAGAGCCGTTTGAAGATGGGTACAAAAACAATAAATCAGTCAGGAGCAGATTTTACAGGGTACTGATCAGCTATGGCAATGATGCCGGTGGCAGCAACCGCATATTTGGCTGGGTAGAAAAAAGATTTGTAGTGCCTGCACTTGGCAAAGTAACCGTTCCTGGCACCGATAAAACAGGCACTAAGCCAGTCACCAGGTTTATGCTGGCTTTACACCCCGGCAATGATGAAAACAAATTCAACGCCGGGCAATTTCCGCCTCCGCTTTATAAGGGTGCTGAACACCAGCCAGGCGCAGCAAAAAAAACCTACCATAGCGGCCCGAGGGGAGGTTGCTATTACCTGAACGCCAGCGGACGGAAAGTATACGTAGATAAGAAGTTTTGCGGAGGCCGGTAGTGCGCTTGCATTCAATTCTTCAGGCTAATTTCCTAATTTCGTAACATGAATCTTAATGCTCCGTTCCAGATCGGCAATTTTATTGCAGGTATATTTCAACCACCAGTCAGCGGAAAATATATTGACAACGTTAACCCTGCCACAGGTGAGGTATACAGCCAGACTCCCGACAGCGGCGAAAGCGATGTGGCAGAAGCTGTAATTGCAGCTAAAGCAGCCTTCCCGTTGTGGAGTGCAACACCTGCTGAGTCACGTTTTAAAATCCTTAACCGGATAGCAGAACTTATTGACGAAAACCTGGACGCACTTGCGTTAGCAGAAACCAATGATAACGGTAAGCCGCTTTGGCTTTCTAAAATGGTGGATATACCACGTGCATCCAGCAACTTCAGGTTCTTTGCCACGGGCATTATGCACTTCAGCACAGAAAGCCATAGTATGGAGGGCAGGGCTGTTAATTATACACTGAGGCAGCCTATAGGCGTGGTGTGTTGTATCTCTCCATGGAACTTACCATTGTACTTGTTTACCTGGAAGATTGCACCGGCACTTGCAGCAGGTAATTGTGTAGTTGCCAAGCCCAGTGAAGTTACACCAATGACCGCATACCTGCTCAGCATCATCTGCAGCGAAGCAGGGCTCCCTTCAGGGGTACTGAATATTCTGCACGGCACAGGGCCGGGCTGCGGCTCAGCCATAGTAGCGCATCCCGAAATAAAAGCTATCTCTTTCACCGGCAGTACGCGCGCAGGAAAAGATATTGCATCCACAGTAGCGCCTATGTTTAAAAAAGTATCATTGGAACTGGGCGGCAAAAACCCCAATATCATTTTTGCCGATTGCGACTGGGAGAAAATGATGCGCACCACGCTGCAATCATCTTTCAGCAATCAGGGGCAGATATGCCTGTGTGGAAGCAGAATATTGGTAGAAGAGAGTATTTACGAAAAATTCAAAACCGAATTCATAGCCCGTACCAAAAAACTCACTGTTGGAGATCCGCTCGACGAGAAGAACAGGCAGGGTGCCGTAGTGAGCAAGCTGCATTTTGATAAAGTGCTGGGCTGCATAGAACTGGCAAAAGAAGAAGGAGGCACCATACTGACAGGAGGCAATGCAATAAAGCTTACAGGCCGCTGCACAAATGGTTTGTTCATAGAACCGACCATAATAGAAGGCCTTGGGCCCAACTGCCGCACCAATATGGAAGAGATATTTGGGCCTGTGGTAACTATACAACCCTTCAAAACAGAAGAAGAAGCACTGCAGCTAGCCAACACCAGCGACTATGGCCTGAGTGCTACTATATGGACACAGGACGTAAGCCGTGCAAACCGTGTTGCTGCTAAAGTGCACAGCGGCATTATATGGGTAAACTGCTGGCTACTGCGCGACCTGCGTACACCATTCGGCGGATTCAAGAACAGTGGCGTAGGCCGCGAGGGTGGATGGGATGCGCTGCGGTTCTTTACTGAGCCGAAGAATGTGTGTATAGAACTATAGCCTGAATAAAGAAACAAACCAAATCCCCTGCACCAGATAACTGATAACAAATGCTTGTGATATGCCAAGTTATGATACTTATTTTACTGGACAATATTACTTAGGAGGTCTTATTCAGGATGATTTGGGAGTTGCGTGGATAAAGCAAATAAGTTGTGGAATAAACAACACAGGTCAATTTTCAGTAAACTGGATAAGGCCAGATATTTCAATAACAGCCTACGCCATCAATTTCAATGCGATTATTCCGCTGGACTAGTGTGCTAAATACGGGCAGTATTTTGCCTGGTAAACAGAAGCAGGTACACTATAATAAACAACATTGAAGTGACAGCAGAAACACATATTTTCAGCAGCAATGCGCCGAAATTGGAAAAGTTCCACAATTCGATACCAAAGAATACAAAATGATGCAGCAGTATCAGAAAGGTACTGTATACCAGAAAGGGCATCCACCCCATGCTTCTTATAGAGGGGTGCTGCCCGGAGTATTCACTGAGGTTGCGGGGCAGTAAAGCGCTCAGTACATTGGTGCGCAAATAGGCTATCAGCACTGCCGCACAGGCATGCATTCCTGCGGTGTTCATAAAGGTATCTACACTGATACCCAGTACAAACCCGAGAATCAGCAATGCCCACACCGGAGTTTCAAATGGCAACAGCAAAATAAACAATGGATAAACATAGGGTATAAATATTGGGAAGCCGGAAGGTTCGCTCCACCACCGCAAAGTAATCTTATTCAGGATAAGCACCTGGAGCAGCAGTATCACTGCAAAACGTAAAATATTTTTTATGATCACGTTCATGCTTTTCCCTGTTATTTACTTTTTCCGGTAGAGTCTTCCAGTTGTTTCTTTTCCATGGCCATTTTGTTATCTACCACATAAACATACTGCAGCTTATGAAAATTTGTTGATGACAGCAAAGAAATAATCTGCATTCCTTTCTTTTTTTCCACTTCTGTTTTGATTACAGTCCCGATCATAATATCAGGCGGGAAATAAAGTGAGAAGTTGTTGGTATATACGGTGTCGCCTTTCTTTACGCTGATCTGCTGAGGCACATCAATCATTGTAAGTATGTCTGCACCTTTTTCATCCCAAACAACAAATCCGTTGGTGCCATCCTTCAGCTTCGCACTAACTTTCAGCTTCGCACTAAGCACAGAAAGCACGCTGGCAAAGTGCGCAGATACATGTTCTACCCGGCCCACGATTCCCGTACCTGAGAGGACAGCCATGTTTTTACTTATGCCGTCGTTATAACCTCTGTTAATGGTGATATAATTATCGCTGGCGTTAGTTGAATTGTTAATTACTCTGGCCGTTTGGTACAGATAGTCAGCATATTTTACTACATGTTTAGTAGTATCATTGTTGGCTATTTTAATGTGAGCAATACTGTCTTTCAGCGTATCTATGCTGTGCAGCAGATCGAGTTTTTTCCTCAACGTAGCATTTTCATTCAGCAGGCTGTCATTCATTTTCCTTAGCCCGAAATAATAAACCACATCGCTTTGTTTTTTATAGACAATGCCCGCTACGGCATTTGCCGAGCTAACGATATCATTGCCCTGTAGTGTATTGGTGTGTTCAATCAGCACTACACAGATAATCTCCAGCCCGAGGAAAAGTATCAGGTTAAAAAAGCGCCGTATGAACAGTATAAAATTGCGCACGTGTAAGTAATTTGGAACTGCTGCCTGAAATATGGAAAAATAGCTGGATTCTGTTAGTTGCTATTTCGCAATTATTTCCTGTTAGCCTTGAGGCAAACTCCGTAAAATTTACTTCATCAGGAAAGGCATTCTGGCAATATTCTTTAATGCCATACCGGTACCCCTTACTACTGCGCGCAGCGGATCATCAGCTACGTGAACAGGTAATTTGATCTTGTGAGATATCCGCTTGTCAAGGCCACGCAATAATCCACCGCCCCCTGTCAGGTACAGGCCTCGGCGGTATATGTCTGCAGCAAGTTCCGGCGGCGTACTTTCCAGTGCCTTCAATATCGCCTCCTCTATTTTAAAGATAGATTTGTCAAGAGCCTCTGCTACCTCCTGATAGGTTACCATAATCTGTTTAGGAATACCTGTTACAAGGTCTCTTCCATTCACGGCTATATCATCAGGTGGGTTGTCCAGTTCTTTTAGTGCTGAGCCAACATGGATCTTTATCTGCTCAGCGGTTCTTTCACCTATCATCAGGCTGTGATATCTGCGCATTGCTTCCATAATGTCTCCTGTAAATTCGTCACCAGCTATCCTGATTGACTGGTCACAAACTATGCCAGCAAGTGCTATAACTGAAATACCCGTTGTGCCGCCTCCAATATCAATAATCATATTACACGTCGGTTCCTCAACATCAATGCCTATACCCAACGCTGCTGCCATAGGTTCATGAATCATATATACTTCTTTGGCACCCGCCTGCTCTGCTGAATCTCTTACTGCCCTTTTTTCTACTTCTGTAATGCTGGATGGGATGCAAATAACCATTCTCCAGCTGGGTGGGAACATTGGTTTTTTAGGGTAAACCAGTTTGATCATTTCACGCAGCATACCCTCAGCTGCATTAAAATCTGCAATTACACCGTCTTTCAGGGGCCTGATTGTTTTAAGGTTTTCGTGGGTTTTTTCGTGCATCATCATAGCCTTTTTACCCACGGCCACTATTTTATTAGAACTGCGGTCTATGGCTACAATAGATGGCTCATCCACCACTACCTGGTCATTATGAATGATCAGCGTATTAGCAGTGCCTAGATCTATTGCGATTTCCTGTGTCAGAAATTTAAAAAAGCCTAAAAAACTCATTATTTGGTATAATTTTATGTATCCGCAAAAGTGCGAAAAAACTAATAGAATTGTTGCCGGATTAATCTAATGATGCAAAATTATGTAAATAATTTCCCAAAAAGGTGAATTATTCAGAGTCGCAAGATATGTAAAATTTAAATGTGTCAAAAAGGCAACAAAGGACTGAAATATTGGATATGACTTAAGCGCATTTTTACCTATTTTTGCACCTCGGGCGTTGAGCCCGATTTTCATATCTGCTCATCGCGCTTATCAGTATTTATTTTTAAGTTTTTATTTTTCAACATGCTGCGCGATCTTTCTATTAAAAGTGTGCTCATTATTGGTTCAGGCCCGATCATAATTGGACAAGCCTGCGAATTCGATTATTCAGGGTCACAGGCGGCCAGAAGCCTGAGGGAAGAAGGGATTAAGGTAATCCTCATTAATTCTAACCCGGCAACCATTATGACTGACCCGATAATGGCCGATAAAGTATATCTGTTGCCGCTTACCGTAGAAAGTATTGAACAGATATTAGAGGAAAATGAAATCGATGCTGTTTTGCCTACTATGGGTGGCCAGACAGCCCTGAATCTGGCCAAAGAAGCCGATGAACTTGGCATTTGGGAAAGGTATAACATACGGCTGATTGGCGTAGATATCAAAGCAATAGATAAGGCAGAAGATCGAGAACTCTTCAGAAAATGGATGATTCAGCTCGGGGTTCCGGTAGCTACTGCCCGTACTGCTAACTCTCTGCTGGAAGGTAAGGAATTTGCGCAGCAAATAGGTTTGCCGATAGTTATTCGCCCGTCTTTTACACTCGGAGGCTCAGGAGGTGGTATTGTGATGAACAAGGAAGAGCTGGACGGAGCTTTGGAACGCGGGCTTACTGCATCACCTATGCACGAAGTGCTGGTAGAGAAAGCAATGCTCGGCTGGAAAGAATTTGAGCTGGAATTGCTGCGGGATATGAACGACAACGTTGTGATCATTTGTACCGTAGAGAATTTTGATCCGATGGGTATTCACACCGGCGACAGCATCACTGTTGCACCGGCAATGACACTAAGTGATACAGCTTTTCAGCTGATGAGGAATACAGCCATCAGCATGATGCGCGACTTGGGAAACTTTGCCGGTGGTTGTAATGTTCAGTTTGCCCTCAATCCTCAGACAGAAGAGATTATTGCTATTGAAATAAATCCGCGCGTGAGCCGTTCATCGGCGCTTGCATCTAAGGCTACTGGTTATCCAATTGCAAAGATTGCCGCTAAGCTGGCTGTGGGGTATACACTCGATGAACTGAAAAATCAGATTACACAGACGACTTCTGCATATTTTGAACCCGCACTTGACTATGTGATCGTTAAAATGCCTCGCTGGAATTTTGATAAATTCAAAGGGGCAGATGACACTCTCGGTTTGCAGATGAAATCTGTTGGTGAAGTGATGGCTATTGGCCGCACTTTTACCGAAGCATTGCAAAAAGCTTGTCAGAGCCTGGAAAACAATGCAACCGGCCTTTCTTTTATCAGTACCAGCCGCCTGAGGCCTGAGGAAATTATTGAGTCATTGAAACGGCCGCAGTGGGATCGGATTTTCCGCATCAAAGAAGCAATGGCCGCTGGTGTATCTATCAAAACAATACAGGAGCTGACGCAGATAGACCGTTGGTTTTTATATCAGATACAGGATATTGTGAACATGGAGGTGGAAATACGTAAGTATAAGCACCTGGAAAAACTGCCCGAAACGCTGCTTGCACAGGCAAAGCAGATGGGATTCAGTGATGAGCAGATTGCAGAACTGGTTAAAGACTGCACCGCCGAAGAGGTTTATGAGCACAGGAAAACCCGTGGTATCACCCGGGTATATAAGATGGTAGATACCTGCAGTGCAGAATTTGAAGCAAAAACGCCTTATTACTACAGCACCTTTGAAAGGAAACCGGTTTCATCTCAATCGGCAAACTCAGGAGTTCGCTCTAATGAAAGTATAAATTCAGGCAAAAAGAAAATAATAGTCCTTGGTTCAGGGCCCAACCGTATAGGCCAGGGTATTGAGTTTGATTATTGCTGCACCCATGGCCTAATGGCGATAAGGGAATGTGGTTACGAATCTATAATGGTGAACTGCAACCCTGAGACTGTTTCTACCGATTTTGATATTGCTGATAAATTATATTTCGAGCCGGTATACTGGGAGCATTTGTGGGAGATAATTGAACACGAGCAGCCGGATGGTGTAATAGTTCAGCTGGGCGGGCAAACCGCGCTGAAACTCGCCAGCAGGCTGAATGAAAAAGGAATCAGGATAATAGGCACCTCGTTTGACAGCATGGATATTGCTGAAGACAGGGGCAGATTCAGCGATACGCTTAAAGAGCTGGGTATCCCATACCCTAACTATGGTACCGCCTATACTACAGATGAAGCTATTGAGGTAGCTAAAGAAGTTGGGTATCCAGTTCTGGTTCGTCCTTCTTATGTGTTAGGTGGCCAGCGTATGCGCATCGTAATCAACGATGATGAACTGGAGAAAAGCGTAGTGAGCCTGCTGAAACATTTGCCCGGCAACAAAATACTTATTGACCATTTCCTGGATCGCTGCCAGGAAGCAGAAGTAGATGCTATTTGTGATGGGGAAGATGTACACATTATGGGAATAATGGAGCATATAGAACCGGCCGGAATACACAGCGGCGACAGCCATGCGGTTCTCCCGGCATTTAATCTGTCTCCGCTTATTCTTGACGAAATGGCTGATATAGCAAGGAAAATAGCACTCAGGCTTGGTATCAGGGGGCTGATTAATATACAATATGCTATCAAGGACGGTAAAGTGTATGTAATAGAGGCGAACCCCCGGGCAAGCCGCACTACTCCCTTTATAGCAAAAGCATACGGTATCCCCTACCTGAACATTGCTACAAAGGTAATGATGGGTGCCGCAAAACTGAGAGACATGAGCCTGGACAAGAAACTGGATGGTTTTGCTGTAAAAGAGCCGGTTTTCAGCTTTAACAAGTTTCCGAATGTAAATAAAGAACTGGGCCCGGAAATGAAAAGTACCGGCGAAGCAATCCGGTTTATAAAAAACCTTCGTGATCCTTGGTTCAGGCAGTTGTACAAGGAGCGCAGTATGCACCTGAGCAAGTAATTGAGGCATTCAGCTGATGTGGAGCAGGAAGAACAATTGGCGTTTTTCATGCACTAAACATTATATTTGCTACAGGAACTATTATGAAGCGATTCTTGCTGATTCTTGCTATGGCTTTACTTGTTCAGGAACATTTGCGCGCGCAGATTGTTTTGAATCAGGCAGGCTATCCTGCATCTGTAATAGGCACCGACTCATTAAGAGTTACGACGCCCTCATCAGCCTTTCCGGATTTTACTGCAGCAGCAAATGGAATATGGGATTTGGATGTTGTTACAGACTCGGTACCTTATCACTTTGCATTTTATGTTCCTGGTATTACAGGGTATCAATTTGCGGACAGTAATACTTACTATTTTGGCTTGTTTAAATATTCCGGAAAAGTTCAATCAAATATTATTACAGCAGATTACAATGCATACTCAAAAATAATAGATAGAATCGGGTATAGCTTGACATTCCTAACCATGGCTCCTTTAGATAGCTTTATCATCCTCCCTCAAAATTCTATTTACTCTTCTCCCCTTACCCGTATTGCATTTCCGGCAACGTACAATTCAGTTTGGTCGTCAGCATATAGTTCAGGCCTGGCTTTTCAATTGTCATTCAGCATGTATGGCTACGATCACACGCCCGGCATTATCAGAACATATACCACAACAAAAGATACGGTGGTAGGCTGGGGGCTTATGAGGGTCAAGGATGCAGGTGGCAGCCCATCTGCATACCAGCATGTGCTACAGGTACAATCCATTACTTATAAAACGGATAGTTTTTTTCTGGGTGGCGTTCCTTTCCCTGCTCCTATCCTTACCATGTTCAGTGTTACTCAGGGAAAAAAGGATACTGTGTATGAGCAATACTATTACCGTATTGGAGAGGTAACGCCGCTGGCTCAGGTGGCATTCAGGGATGCTGCATTTTCAATTCCATATAAAGCCACAACTCATTTTCAGCGGCTCATACCTGATTACATCGCACCCATCGAACAAAAAAACAATTGTAGGATCTATCCCAACCCTGCCTCCGGCAATACTGTGTGGGTAGAACTGCCCTCAAAAGGTTTCTGGCATTATGCTCTCTTTGACATCGCTGGAAACAAGGTTATGGAAGGACAGTTTGAGAATAGCCAGCTAAAGGAAGAAGTCAGATTACCGGTCACCATACCACAGGGTACCTATACAATGAAGTTATACAGCAGCAATACGGAAGTGGCTATCAGTACACAGTTCAACATCTGCAGGTGATGCGCCTATTTTTCTACCTTGCCTATATTCAATCGTAAATTCAGTAGCTGATGAAAGAAGGTCAGAAGGCCTTAAAAAATATCGCTAATGTTGCCCTGGCTGCCCTTGGAACTCTATTTGTTCTAGGGGTTATATTTTTTAAAGAACGAGTATTCTTTGCTGATGCCTCCTATATTCTTTTCTACATTCTTGACTTCGGAAAACTGCACATCCCCGAGCATCGCTACGGTGCATTTATCACACAGATGTTTCCCTGGATAGGCCAAAAACTTAATTTGCCCCTCAGGGCAATAATAATATCTTATGCGCTGAGTTTTAATTTCTTTTATCTCACAGCAGGAGCTTTACTGGTATACAAGTTCAGGCAATACGGGCTGGCCATACTGATGGCAATGTATTACTACCTGTTTGTAAGTGACTCATATTTCTGGACAAACAATGAGATTCAGCAGGCTGTCGCCTGGATGTTTCTGATGTTTGGCACTACAATTTATCTGGCAAGCAAAAAAGCAAATACTATTGTTTCACTTCTGGTATTCACAGTGCTGGCTTTCTTTACAGTGTTTACTCACTTTGTTGTTATTATTCCGCTTGTCTTCTTGTGGATTTATTTTTTGCTCAGCAAAGACCTGTGGCCTGTTCCCCGGCGCCTAACGTTAAACTATAGCATCATTCTTGCATTGATGTTGGTTTTAAAGTTCATTGTTACTATCGACTACTCATATGATGCCATTCATCTGCACAATGCAACACACTTTTCCCTGTCGGATGTCATCCGCTCTGTAACGATGCCTGAAGTACTCCGGTTTTTGAAGCGGTGTTTTACTAATTACTGGATTGCGGGCGTAGTTTTTCTGGCTGGTTTTTCAGCACTGGTCAAAGAGCGAAAAATATATGCCGCTATATGGACACTGCTTTCAGTAGTGGGGTACATAATTATTATGGGCATTACTTACAATGACCCAAACAGCAATATTGCTCTTTTTCACATAGAAAGCGAATGGGCCAGCATAGGCATCATTGTTGCCGCTCCTTTTGTTTTTACCTTTTTGCCACGGCTGGAGCCGCGAAGTGCAGTTCTGTTCCTGAGTTGTGTACTGTTTATTCGCTTTGTATATATCTGCTCAGCCATTCCTTCCTTTTCCTGGCGAACCAACTATAAATACCGTGTAATGGGTGCAATGAGAAAAAAGGGGATAAACAAACTCGCCATTAACCTCAATCCGGTATATGCGCAGAAAATGATAATTTACTGGATGATGCCGTATGAAGTGCTTTTGATGTCTGCAATGGAGGGTGACAAACCCCAGCTGAGCTTTTTTTACAGCACCCCGGACCACAAACCAGTACCCGCCAATTGTATGGACGATGGGTTTTACCCCTTACAGTCAAATCGGCTGGAGCATAAATATTTTGTCATTGACACGTTGCATACCTATCAGGCAATGACACACGAAGAGTTATTTAGATAAAATGCTCCTTAATAGTGTATTTTTGCCCACTGAATTCAGTTTTAAATCTCCACTATGCATATAAAAAGGCCTCAGGATACATTTGTGATTATGTCAGAACTGGTATTGCCCAATGATACCAACACGCTGGGTAACCTCATGGGAGGCAAACTCATGCACTGGATGGATATTGCCGCTGCCATTTCATCTATGAAACATTGCAATTGCCCGGTTGTAACAGCTTCTGTAGACAACGTTTCTTTTGCACAGCCCATAAAACTGGGTAATCTCCTCACCATCGAAGCAAAACTCACCAGGGTATTTAACACCTCTATGGAGGTCTATCTCCGAGTTTGGGGTGAAGACTTGTCAGCTCAGTATAAGTACCTTTCAAATGAGGCCTATATGACTTTTGTAGCCCTTGACCCCAACGGCAGGCCGCGTAAAGTGCCCGACCTGGTGCCTGAAACTGATGTGGAAATGAAAATGCATGAAAGCGCATTGCGCCGCAGACAGCTACGACTGATTCTGGGTGGGAAAATGAAAACAGAAGATGCCGGCGAACTAAGAGCTTTGTTTGTAAAAGAGTAAAAATTTTTAGTAGACAGATATACGTTCATTATCAACCTTTCTCAATAAATATGGTATTAGACCGCAAATCACCGCCCGCCATTCATGATGCTGTTAATTTTGAATTTAACCTGCCACCGGTCAATAAGGTAACTCTTGACAACGGCTTACCATTGTACTGGCTGAACGCAGGTGTGCAGGATGTTGTTCAGATTGACTGGGTATTCAAAGCAGGATTGTGGTATGAAGAGAAGCCATCTGTTGCCCAGTCAACAGCCGCATTGCTTAAGAATGGCACATCAAAACATACAGCTAGGCAGATCAGTGAGTCGCTTGAATTTTATGGAGCCCAGTTCAAGGTAAATGCCGGCAATGATTACTGCTCCCTGACCCTGTATACACTTACAAAGCACCTGCAGGTACTGCTACCCATAGTTCACGAGATTATTACCGATGCAACTTTTCCTGAAGACGAAATTGAAATTTATAAGAACAACACGATACAAAGGCTTCTGGTAAATCTGCGGCAGTGCGAATTTGTAGCCAACCAGAAAATTGATGCAGTATTATACGGCGAAGCCCATCCTTATGGGCGTTACTCAAGGCAGGCCAATATTGAGGCGCTGGTACGCAAAGACCTTGTTTCATTTTATAAGTCTCGTTTCAATCTGGCAGCCGCTACCATTTTTATGGGAGGTAAAGTCGGCAACAGCGAAGTGAAACTGATTAACAGTATTTTTGGCGGAACTTTATCCTCTGCCTCCTCCTCTATAGAACCAGCGTTTGCAATAGCCGGTGCCACAGACCGCTCATTTAAAGTCGACAATGACCCAAACGGCGTGCAGGGTGCTATCCGTATTGGCAGGTTATTCCCTAATCGCCATCACCCTGATTACACGCCTATGGTTGTGCTCAATACGCTATTCGGTGGATACTTTGGTTCCCGCCTCATGGCAAACATCAGGGAAGATAAAGGCTATACCTACGGCATATACAGTTCCATCTCTCCCGAAATAAGTGGTGGTTCGCTGGTCATTCATACTGAAACCGGCCGGGACGTAATAGAAAATGCGATAAAAGAGGTTTATAGGGAAATGGACATTCTTTGCAGTGAAACCGCAGATGATGAAGAGTTATTGCTTGTAAAGAACTACCTGCTGGGTGGATTGCTAGGTGACCTTGATGGCCCGTTCTCTATTTTAGCCCGCTGGCGTACGCTGATTTTAAATGGTTTTACCGAAGATTATTTCTACCAAAATATCCGCATCTATAAATCCATAACTGCTCCGGAACTCAAGTCTCTTGCGCAAAAGTACTTCGACAGAAAGGATTTCTATGAGGTAGTGGTGATCTGACCTCACTAATAGCTACTTTACTCGAGCTACTTGTTGCAGAAATGCCGCAGGTTCATCAGTGCATACCGTGCTATCTGCGCACACTTAACTACCCATTAACCCCCGTTGTGGGCCTTTTTCATTTATTTTACACCCCATTAATACATTTATATGAAAAAAATAATTGTTTCTTGCACTGTTTTTTTATTGTGCTGTTCTGCCTCGTTCGCACAGAATGTATACTCTAATTACAGCAATCATAACGATCAGTATATAGCTCATTATTACGGCCAGCTGAACTGGGGAGCTAACGGATTCCGTACTGTTGAGGAAGAAAATCGTATCATGGAGCAGATGCTCGCCGATTTGCGCCGCAAGCGTCAGCTGGAGGAAATGACACCTGAAGAAATTGCCGCTTACAATAAAAGAAAAGAGATAAAGCAGGAGATCAGGCAGGATGCAATTGACGCAAAAAACCAGAAAAAGAAGGCAAAAACTGCCAACTGATTACTGAGTCAGGCTTTTCTTCATTAGTACATCTGTCTGCATATCGCTACCCAGCCTGAATCCGTGTGACCCAAACAGTTCAAAACCCCACTGCTTGTAAAATTTTACTGCACGGTGGTTCTGTTCCCAGACCCCAAGCCAGATAGTTTTATATCCGTTATCCTTGCCGTACTGCAGGCAGTATTGCATTAATCGGGCGCCGGCTTTTTTACCGTAGTGTTTTTTCAGTACATATATCCGTTCCAGTTCAATAGGCCGCTCAAGCTGCTTAGATTCATTTTTTGTGCCCGTAGCCATTTTGGCATATCCAACAGGTTCATCATTATGCCAGGCAATTAGAAACAGATTATTTGAATCCTGAAGCTCGCCAATCAGTTTCGCAGGGCTCATTTCCACGGCCAGATACTGATCCATATCCTCTTTTCTGTTATCTGCCGCAAAGGCTTCAGTAAAGGTTACTACACTCAGCTGAGACAAAAGTTCAACATCATGAATAGTTGCTGCTGTAATAGACAGGTGCATATTTGCCCTTAATTTTCAAATTTGTGGCACAAAAGTAATAGTTAATAATCTATTAAAACGATCTGCTCAATCCGGTTGCGTTATTCTCTTTATACCTTAAAACTTAAATTGCATCAAATGCGTGGGCATAAAATTCATATTGTCATAATTATTTCATGCACTGCGTTATTTTTGCGGTGCGTCAATGCTGCTAACAAAACAACCATGTCTGATACTAAACACAACCCATATTATTCTCATACCGATACTACACGTCTGCAGGTAACCAATGAAGAATGGAAAAAGATTCTTCCGTCTGAGGTGTACCGGATAGCCCGCGAAAAGGGTACCGAACGTGCTTTCACCGGCAAATACTGGGATACCGATGATACAGGCACGTATTATTGCGCGGTGTGCGGAAATGCGCTGTTTAAATCAGGAGCAAAATTTGCGAGCAGCTGCGGATGGCCTAGTTTTTTTGAATCTATGCGCCCAGCCAGCGTTCGTTATGAAGAAGACTTTTCGCATGGTATGCACCGCACAGAAGTATTGTGCGGCAGATGCGACTCACATCTTGGTCATATTTTCGATGATGGCCCGCCACCTACTTTTCAGAGATTTTGCATGAACTCTGCAGTACTGGAATTTGATCCCGGTGCTAAATAGACATTAAAAAATTTGATCACAAAAGTGTGTTCATTCATTTCTTCGACTTATGAATCCTGCACTTTGTGATAAAGCAAAAACAAGCATGTATATGTTTAACAGAATCAGCTTCTGATTCTCTGTTATAATGGCAAATTATTTTTGTCACAGGCCGCAGGGTGCCTGTCATAGGCCGCATGCGCCCCATCATGTTTCTTAAAATTGTTACTTTCATTTTTACGATTCACCTTTGCTGTTCTTAACAAATCAGTGGAAGTAACCCACCTAATTTTGAACAATAAATCCCTATCATGAACGAAGAATTACCTTACAGGCTGTTAAAGCCGCATGCCAGATTGCTGTTTACTGAACACGACAAATCTGCCGACGACATTGCACTTCAGCTGGAAATAGACGAAGCAGTAGTCAGGCAGTGGGCGGTTGCGGATGGATGGGAAGCAATTAAAACGTCCCTTGCTATTTCACGTAAAAATCAACTCGCCATTCTGTATGACCAGTTAAGCAAGATCAGCAGCAAACTAAAAACACAGGATGAGCCAAATTCAAAAGATACTGAATTGTACAGTAAGTATGCGGCATCAATTAGAAGCCTGGAGTTTGAACCGAATATTGCAAGCATCATAGAAGTTTTTGAAATGTTCGCTCACTGGCTTCGTAAAAAGGATCTCGTCCTTACCAAAAAACTGATACTTCATCTGGATGCCTTTGTGAAGGATAAACTGGCATCGTAAGCTTGCCTGAGTTGACAAGTATGTAGCTGCCTTTTTTAATGAGCAGCAGGATGAGTGTAACCAGATCGCAAATTTTATGGAAGAAGTATTCAGGCCCGTCAAACGGACAGAGAAACAAATGCTTGTCAGGTGGGACTTGCTGGTAAAAGAAATTCTTGAATCTACCGAAACGAATAATGATGAAACTGAAGAAGAACAAAGAAAAAGGATAGCCCACCTGGAAGCCCACCCTGAAGAATGGTTCAATTTTTATTTCCCGGCATTTACCTATGCGCCATCGGCTGGGTTTCACAGATCGGCAACTGAGCGGGTACTGCAAAACAGAGAGTGGTACGAAGTACGTATGTGGAGCAGGGAACTGGCAAAGAGTACCCGCACAATGATGGAGGTTTTGTACCTCGTGCTGGTGGGTCACCCTCCGGTTTTGAACAAAGGCGTACCCAACGGAGAGCGGTTCAAAAAGCGTTATATGCTCATGATCAGCAACAGCCTCGATAATGCAGTTAGGCTGCTTATGCCATACAAAGCAAACCTTGAATACAACAGAAGGCTGATTAAAGATTATGGCGAACAGCAGAATCACGGCGCATGGCAGGAAAGTGAGTTCATTACCCAGAAGGGAGCAGCCTTTCGTGCTTTGGGAGCCGGACAAAGCCCCAGGGGTACAAGGAATGAAGAAACAAGACCGGATATCATCATTTTTGATGACATAGACACAGATGCCGATTGCTTGAATCCGGAGCTGGTGGCAAAGAAATGGAGATGGATTGAAGAGGCTGCTGTAGGTACCCGCTCAGTTTCTGAGCCTACTTCAATCATATTTTGTGGAACGAGAATAGCAGTTGGCAGCTGCATAGAATATGCAACCAGACTGGCTGACCATGTTGATGAAATAAATATCCGCGATGCTAATGGCAGGTCCGTTTGGCCCGAAAAAAATAGTGAGCTGGATATAGACCGTGTGCTCAGCCAGAAGAGTTATGCAGCACAGCAAAAAGAATATTTCAATAACCCACTTACCGAAGGGTCGGTGTTTAAAAAAATGGCATACAAGCCCGCAAGGCACATAACAGACTATCAAGTACTGGTATGCTACACCGACCCTTCTTACAAAGATACTAACGACTTCAAGGCTGTTGTGCTGGTAGGCAAGTGGCAAGGAGAATTTCACATCATTAAGTGCTTTCTCGACAAGGTGACAACGGCTCAGATGATAGGCTGGTTTTACCGGATAATGGATATTGTAGGAGACAGTAAATGCTTGTATCTGATTGAAGAGGTGTTTATGCAGGATGCAATAAAAAAGGAAATCATTGCTGCCGGCCGCAACGGCAAGACGATACCAATAACAGGAGATACCCGTAAGAAGCCCGACAAATATACCCGCATAGAAACGGTACTGGAGCCGCTGCACCGCAACGGGCTATTGTATCTGAACAAATATGAGAAGGACAACCCACACATGCAGAGGCTGGAAGAGCAGTTTACGGCTTTTGCTCCTGGCAGCCGAGCCCACGATGATGGCCCCGATGCCGTGGAAGGTGCTGTATGGATGATTATGATGAAGGAAGGAAAGGGAAAAACAGACGGAATTATTGCCGCGCCTGCTCCATCAAATTCAAAAAGGTTCTGAATGCAGTAACAGGTGGCTATCAGTTCAGGATGCAGTTATCTCAAACTGATCGTTGCTATATCAACTGTGGATAATTACGGATTGTTTTTGAAAAAAATTAGAGACCTTTGCTTGAGCAATGAGGCTGTAAATAAAGCTTGCAGTTTACTTAACCATAACGAATGAAACACAGGATCACGATTTTATTTTTGATAGCGCTTGCTTTCTGCATTTCGTCTTTTGCTCAGAACCAGAAAGAAAAGATGACACGTGAAGAAAAGAACGAAAAGAATCAGGCAAGGCTTGACCGGATCAATACCAGAAATGATATTGCCGTTTTTCGCAAGCAGATGCTCGGGTTAAAAGAATATGCCAATGAAAAAAAGAAATTGGCATCTGCACAGAAAGCTGCTAAAATGCCCGTAAAGCTCTCAGCGGTTGTTGATTCTGATGCAGTTGAAAATGCCTCTGAAAGCAAAACCCTTATCGGATACATTAAGCAGGATGCAGGCGACAATTCAATCAATCTGTACGAAATCACCTACGATCGCCAGGAGAAAAAAATAATTTCAGTAAAACGTACACCGGAAGCCGCAGAAGCTGATAAAGAAGCAGCCGAAGAAAAAGAAGACAAACCGGAGAAGGCAGAAAAACCTGAAAAAGCAGCGCCTAAGAAAACAGTAGCTAAAAAAGCAGTACCTAAGAAGAACAAGGATGAAGATGAGGACGACGATACTGATGACGAAAAACCTTCGAAAAACAAAGACAAGGATGACGAGTAACAACTGCTGTCACACTTAATTTCAATTAATCTTTATCAGGATTGCACACGAGCGGCTAAATTAGCCCTTGTGATTTTGTTTGCACTAAACCGTAGCGGGTAACCTATACCGCAAATATTTCTGTCGCACTGCAATAAGTTCAAAAGTGCTTGCTGCAATCCCAATGCCAGTGAAACCAATTCCCAATCCCAACCAATCCCAACCACCATGCCTATCATCACACCGGCCGACCTGGCCTCAAACATTTATGCAGAGGTGATCAGTGAGATCACACGGTCTGACAATACAATTACCGAAAGGGCTATAGCGGCAGCTATTCAGGAAGCTAAAATGTACCTGAGCCGTTACGACCTCGCCCAGCTGTTCGGAACAGATACGCAGCCTGTGGCTGTGCAGGATGAATACCTCTGCAGCCTGGTAAAAGATCTTGCCTGCTGGCATTTGCTCCGGCTGTCTAATACCGGGCTAGACCTCGCAGTGTACCGCAATGCTTATCAGGATGCAGTAACAGTGCTCAGGTCATCACAGGCAGGGCAGGCCCAGCCACAAGGCTGGCCGTATGCCGATTCATAAGCTAACACTGCACCTGATGGCGACACTGTTAACTGGAGCAGCAATCCAAAAAGGAATAATTTTTACTGAGTTGTAATTGCCGGCTCTTTAGTTGCAGAAGTAATAATAAACGCTGCCTCAATCAGCTGCACCTGATTTTGTATATCCACTCATAAACCCTTCTGTTATGTTTTTCTCTTATTTTGAAAAAGGCTACGGCGAATTATGCTTTGGTGCCAATTGCCATCCGTTCAGGGTGATCTACAGTGCTCTTATTCCCGAGATATTTATGATAGGGTTTAACTAAAACGTTTTGTGCATTGTTTTCAGAATACAATCTTATCGAAACAATAGCCGTAAATAAACAGCAGCACAGAAACGATGGAATAGACAATAAGGGGAGTTACCAGCGGCCTTGTACGTTTGCTTTAATACAAACTATCGAAAGGTGTGAGCAGCCAGGTATTGAAACCCAGCATCAGTGCGATGGAAATATCTATATAGGGGTACGAAAATAAGATGAGCAGTTTTGTAATGCCATCGGCCAGCCCCTGCAGCAGGTGAAGCAGCCCATATATGGTGGCCATATTTAAAACTGTGAGGTACAGTATGGCGATAACAATAGACCATCGTTTATTACCGGTGATTATCAGTGCAATCTTAAAAGCATCAGTAATAAACTTTTTCATATTAAATTCAAAAATGAAATGTTAACCGCAAGTTATGAACAATATTACACAATTTTATTTTCAGATAACTATTAATTAAAAAGCTCTATATGGTAAAGTCTCACAGAAATGCTCAGCAGCATGAAAACATAGTAATAAACGAACTGAATATAAGATCGGCAGACAGAACCCGTAAAGACGTTTCGGTTTGGCGAAACGCTGATAAGCGCTGAATCAGTGTATTTCCCAAATCGTACCCGGCTTTATGATGTGTATGAAGACATTCTGCTCGATGGACATTTATCCGGAGTAATTGCCAAGCGTATGGATGCCGTCTTGAACAAAGAAATATGGTTTGAGACTGAAGGTGTGAAAAACAGGCATATGGATGCCCTTATACATTCGCTGCCTTTCAGAGAAGTATTGCGAACCATTATGGAAACCATGCTGTGGGGAATTTCAGGTATCGAATTTCTTCCGGGTAAAGTATTTGATTTCGAGAAGATTCCGCGGAAGCATATAAAGCCCGAATTGGGTATGATTGCTTTTGAGCAGGCCGGCACCGAAGGAATCCCTTATGCGGGCCTGGATAATGTATGGATATTAGGCGGCAAGAAAGACCTGGGCCTGCTGCTGAAGTGTGCCCCATACAGCCTGTATAAGCGAGGCGGAATATCTGACTGGGCCCAGTTTATAGAGCTTTTCGGGCAGCCGGTACGCATTATTAAATACGATTCATTTGATGAACAGACTAGGTCTGAACTCAAAAAGATATTGGACGAAAGCGGTAGCTCGCTCTCACTGATGATACCCCGCCAGGCCGACTTTGAAATAAAAGACGGCAAGCAGACTAACTGCGATGGCAACCTGCAGTTGTCGTTTATCAAAGCAATGAATGAAGAACTGTCTATTACCATTCTGGGCAACACCGAAACCACAACCAGCAGCTACAGTACAGGCTATGCCCAGAGCAAGGTGCATCTGGAACAGCAGTATGAGATTACCCGCAGCGATATTATTTATACGGCCTCAATGCTCAACGATTCAAAATTCCTCTCCATACTGCAGGGCTATGGCTACCCGGTGCAAAACGGAAAATTCGTATTTGCTAAAGATATGGATGTGGAATACCTGAAAACAAGAATGGCTGTAGACAAGGAAGTTGCACAAAAAGTGACCGTTCCCGAGAATTACTGGTACGATACCTACGGCATACCATGCACAAAATAAGCTGCATTTAAAGATTTCGATATCCAATTCCTAATCCCCAATTCCCCCAAAGATGAACTCACCTTTCGCCAATATCTTCATGGCAATACAGCAGCGTGTACAGTCGCAATTGCCGGAAATCAGATACACAGATCAGGATCTGGGCCAGCTAAAAAGTGGCAGCAGGCCGCCGGTATCGTGGCCATGCGTGCTCATAGATTTCGAAGATTTCAGTTACAGCAATCTCAGTGAGAATGTGCAGACAGCTGCCGGAACCGTTGTGTTGCGGCTTGGTTTTGCACCACACAGCAATTCCGGTCAGGCAACGCCCGATAATTATCTGAAGCAGTCGCTGAATTACTATGATCTGGAGTGGTCGCTGCACAAGCTCATGCAGGGCTGGTCACCCGGCAGCGATTGCGGTCACCTCTGCCGTATCAGCTCTACTACCCAAAAACGGACTGACAGTTACCGTGTCCGCGAAATCCGTTACAGTATTGCATTCGATGATTACAGCACCAGGTACCAGCAGCGGTATGCTTCGGCAGCAATTGTAATTAATGAGGATATTGTCTTGTAAGTATTCAAAGATCAGAGCCAAAGGGCAGGAAAGGCGGCTTATATCTTATCTGCCTGATTGAATGCACTTCGCAGCGGGCAGCCTGTAATTCCCAAATGTATACTGTGCTTATTTTTAACTTTTAAGTTTTCACTTTTAACTTCGAAGCCTACCATTTCAGGTGTGGCCAGTTTCTCTGGAAATAGAACATCACCAGTCCCTGCTCTTTAAATGACAAAAGCTTGTCGGTATTATTCTGCACTATTGAAATAATCGTTTTGGGTGAGAGGAAAAACTCAGCCACCAGCTGGCGCAGTATTTCCTCGTAACAAAAGTTTTTAAAGTGCCCGTAATAATAGTATCTGGCCAGCAGGCAGTCATTACGCTTGCTTACCAGCTTGTCGCTGCGGCCCTTGCTTACGGTACCTTTCGTACCGTTGTCCTTTACCAGTTGCTGGTATATTTTTTCTCCACGCATAAAATTGAATTTGCAGCAAATGTAAAATGCCTGCAAATTCATTTTACTTCAAGATATCCACAAAAAACATGGGTATGTACTACTCAAAAGCAATACTGGAGCGGTTTTGTGGACTAAAAAACCTTGTGGATATTTTTTCTAAAGAGGACTAGTTACTCACTGCGGCTTTCATATCGGCATAGGCCTGCTCCCAGCGCCATGCTGTATCCATCATGGAGTTAAGGTCGTGTTTTGTTTCCCAGCCCAGCAGTTTACATGCCTTATTATTGTTGGCATACACCTCTACCACATCACCCGGGCGGCGAGGGCCTATCTTGTAGTTCAGTTTTCTGCCCGATACTTTTTCAAATGCGTTGATCAGTTCAAGTACGGTTACGCCATTGCCTGTCCCCAGATTGAAAACTTCACAGTTCGATTTGTTACGGTCATCAATGATATACTGCATGGCCTTGGTATGCGCATTGGCTATGTCGCTTACATGTATATAATCGCGCACACACGAGCCATCGCGCGTAGGGTAGTCGCTGCCGTATACAGTCATTTCCTTGCGCTTGCCTATTGCTGTTTGTGTAATCACAGGCACCACACTTTCCGACAGGTCCTGAAATTCACCGATAATAGCAGAAGGATGTGCGCCAACAGGGTTGAAATAACGCAGCAGCAGCGTATTAAAGTGCTTGTTGATT
>OMJB01000064.1 GCA_900299255.1 Sphingobacteriales bacterium | reverse complement strand
TCAAACGACTGCATTCCCAAATAAAAAGGGACTGTGCTTTTATAATTGAATTCAAGAAATGCGGTTTGACCATAAGGAATAATGTAATTGGACACTGTACTGTCAACCGAACTATCGCCGGCTGCTATAAGTGAGATTTTGCCTACCCCATGCCCTTCAAAAAGGTCAGCGGCACTATCATCAACCATGATTACCCTGTTGCCGCCACACTGTGAAAAATTTGTCAGGCCATAATCGAAATTAGAAACAATTTGAATTTTAGTGCTGCTGTAAAAACTGGTTTTAGGCTCATGGGTAATTACTTTGCCTGGCTGCGGCACAAAAGAGGATGTATCCAATGTATAAAAAGAATATCCGCTCAGGTTATTGTTAAAACCACTCACTACGATACCAGGAGCAAGTGTAAGCTTATGTTGCGTGCCCGATGTTATTACAGGAAAAGTGGCAGGCAGGTCAAAAGTGCCTACCGGATTATTATTGTAGTATGCCCAGACCGTCCTGATATCATGAGAAGTAGTAAACGGTACCGCCGAATTATACTGGAATACAAAAGAATCAACATGTATATAGGTTGGCGTCTGCTCATGCGGGTTTATGATATTACATCCCGGCCCCAACCAAACCAAAACCAATAAAAAAGCGATATATATTAACCTGTAGTAAAAATGCTTTATCATACCCTTCAGCACCATTAACGTAATTTTTTGTTAAACATTGTGCAGCTCATTGTGCAAACTCATTTTTTTCAGAATCTGGTGTGCCACATCCATGGCCTGATAGCCATCTATCACCGATACCCGCACCGGACGGCCATGTATAATAGCTTGAGCAAATTCTGTTAATTCTTTATGTATAGCATTTAAAGGCAGTACTTCAGGGTTTTGAACAGATATGATTTTTTTATCACCATTAGCCATTTCCAGTGGAAAATCAAGCAGGCCCTCTTCACTTCCATCTTCCTTCAACCGTACTATTTCTGTAGCCTTGTTCAGAAAATCTATACCTATATATGCGTCGCGCTGAAAAAGCCTCATCTTACGCATATTCTTCAGCGACATCCTGCTCGACGTCAGATTGGCTACACAGCCGTTATCAAATTCTATTCTTGCATTGGCAATATCGGCCGTTTCACTCAATACAGACACCCCACTCGCAGATATCCGCTTCACCGGCGACTTTACCAGGCACAGCACAATATCTATATCGTGTATCATCAGATCCAGTATCACCGATACATCGGTACCCCTGGGGTTAAACTGCGCCAGCCGGTGCGCCTCAATAAACATGGGGTGCATCAGTTGCTCGCCTACCGCCAAAAACGCCGGATTATACCTTTCCACATGGCCCACCTGGCATTTCACATTGGCTTCCTTTACCATTTTCACCAGTTCCAGCCCCTCCTCCAGCGTATGCGATAATGGCTTTTCAATAAACAGGTGTTTACCGTTCTGCAGGCAGGCTCTGGCTATGTCATAGTGGTAAATAGTAGGCGAAACTATGTCTAATGCGTCACTCGCTGCTATCAGTTCATCTACATCAGTAAATCTCGGGACATTGTACTTTTCAATAGCTATGGCGGCCATTTCATCACTAGGATCATAAAAACCAACCAGTTCCGCCTCATTCACCTGCTGCCATTGCTGCATATGTATTTTGCCCAGATGGCCCGCTCCGAAAACTCCTATTTTAAACATGCAAGTACTACTGTTATCTAAATTGTCTTAATGTGATAAAAGATGCCGCAAGATACAAATTAAAACCCATGCTTTCAAGGTGCAGGGCGTAACTGACGAAAAGGGTAAAAACGTTAAGGAAAATGTGCGGGAAATACACGGAAGAGAAAGTCGGAAACACTAGGAATACTACGCCTTGTTTTTCTTTATCACACCACCTTCAAATTGACACCCCCGCTTCCAAAAAACACTCAACAACTTCAGGTAATCACATCTTTGCACCCTAGCGATACAAGCAACCAGTAAACCAGTCAACTAATGAAATAATCAACCAAAAATCAAATCAACCATTCAACTAATCAACCAATCAACCAAAAATCAGCATTCACTCAAGCTAATCGGCAACTGCACAGCAAGGCCACCCTCGGCGGTCTCTTTGTATTTGTGATTCATATCCAGCGCTGTCTCCCACATGGTGTTTACTACCGCATCAAGTGTTATACGTGCATGATCCGGATTGCTTTGCAGCGCCAACTGCGATGCAGTTATTGCTTTGATGGCCCCCATAGTATTACGCTCTATGCAGGGTACCTGCACTAGTCCGCCCACCGGGTCGCAGGTCAGGCCCAGATGATGCTCCATAGCTATTTCTGCGGCCATAAGCGACTGGTCTACATTACCACCCATAGCTTCAGTAAGCGCTGCCGCCGCCATAGATGCCGATACGCCTATCTCGGCCTGGCAGCCACCCATCGCGGCAGACAGTGTCGCGCCCTTTTTAAAGATACTGCCAATCTCAGAAGCAGTCAAAAGGAATTTAATAATCTTTTCGCTGTCGTAGCCGTCGCAGAAGGCAATGAAGTAAAGCAATACTGCTGGTACAACACCTGCAGCGCCGTTAGTTGGCGCTGTCACCACACGGCTGAAAGAGGCATTCTCCTCATTCACAGCCAGTGCAAAACAGCTTACCCAGTCAAGTGTGTATTTGAAAGAATGCCCTCCGCTGCGTATCACAGACAGCCACTCGTCAAAATTATTGTGCTGCTTGCCTTCTGTAAGTGTCTTATTCAGTTCAAATGCCCTGCGCTTCACCTGCAGGCCTCCGGGCAGCTCGCCACCTTTATGGCAACCACGGTATATGCAGTCGCGCATGGTTTCCCAGATGCGCATCACGCCTGTTTTGGTCTCAGCTTCACTGCGCCAGGTCAGCTCATTCAGCATCACCAGCTCAGATACACTGAGTCCGGTTTTGTCGCAGGCTGCAAGCAGGTATTCAGCTTTCTCTATCGGATAAGGCAGGTGCACAAGGTCAGAATCATCGTCTTCCTCACCTTCCTTCACCACAAAGCCACCCCCGATTGAATAGTAGGTTTCAGCGATCTCAGTACCATCTGTAAAGGAACAGAGAAAGGTAAGTGCATTGGGGTGAAAAGGCAGGCTCTCATCAAACAGAAAAACCACGTCCTCGTCAGGCACAAATGGAATCACTCTTTCACCATTCAGGTTAAGCTTGCCCTGAGCTTTGATAGCGGCCATTGTCGGGTCTATCTGGTCCACATCAAATGTAACCGGATCCTCACCGCAAAGTCCCAGCAGCACTGCAACATCTGTACCATGCCCCTTGCCTGTTTTTGCAAGCGACCCATACAGCAGCACCCGCACATGATCTACAGTGCTGATACCTTGTTTCTTAATAGTGTCTATAAAACGGAGGGCGGCACGCCATGGGCCTAGAGTGTGTGAACTGCTGGGCCCTATACCTATTTTAAAAATGTCAAATACCGAAATGCTTTCCTTTTTCACGCCGCAAATATAGCGTTTACGCAATAAGGTAAAAGTTAAATCACCACTTTCCCTTCCGTCGGAAAAAGCCGAAATTATTCACATTTTCCCCTGAACTAATATTCCGATTAAATCTGTTTCCCCATCCGCTTCAGCACTTTTTCTATGTCCTCAGGGGTATCTATGCAGTGGCTTTCAAAACCTGTAATCACACATTTGATCTTGAAACCATTTTCCAGCCAGCGTAGCTGTTCCAGCGATTCTGCCTTTTCCAGCGCCGACACCGGCAGTTTTGTTATGCTGGCCAGTACATCCCTGCGATAAGCATACATACCTACATGCCTGTAATACCTGTGATGCTTATGCCACTCATGCTCCTCTACACCTTTTATAAACGGTATCACCATCCTGCTAAAGTACAGCGCCTCCATCTTATCGTTCAGCACTATCTTCACCTCTCCTCTATCAAACAGTTCTTCATGGTTATTCACAGGTATCATCTGTGTGGCCAGCTCTACAGTGCCGTCAGAAAGTATTGCTGCCAGTTCATCAATCTGCGTCGGGTCTATGAACGGCTCGTCACCCTGTATATTGATCACATAATTATATGCATCACCTAACTGTTGCAGAGCATCGTAGCACCTGTCTGTTCCGCTCGGGTGAGTAGCCGCAGTCATGACTGCATTGCCTCCAAACGATTCAACATGTGCCAGTATACGCTCATCGTCAGTTGCTACCACTATCTTGTCTAGCAGCTTGCTTTTGGAGGCTTCTTCGTACACCCTCTGAATCATACTCTTGCCAAGTATGTCTATAAGAGGCTTCCCCGGGAATCTGGTTGATGCATACCTCGCTGGAATAATACCCGCTATCATTTGTTTGGCTGTTCGGTTATTTGGGCATCAGTTATTGTATAAAAAGAAGGATTGGGTGTATTTCTTGCGGTGATATACTCGTGATACTTAGCTGTATATTGTATTCTTTGCCCTATGGTATCATCATAGTTGCCGTTCAGCGCTATCAGCAGTTCAGCAGCTTCTCGCAGTGCATTGTCTCCGCCACCCGCAGCAGTAATATAATCAGCAAGTGCCTCCTTCTTTACTAGTTCACGAAGCATAGGGCTACCTTGCCGGCCTATCATTATTCTTAGTCCGCATACCGAGGCAATAGGCAAATCCAATATATCGTCGTAAAAATAGGCTACTTCTTCTGGTTGTATTCCATGCACTCCACAAAAATGATTGAGCGCGTCCATCTTATTTTTTATCCGGTAGTATACACTATGAAAGTGCTCCCTTTTGGCTAATGTAAATGCGGCAGTATTGTGTTCGCCGGTAATTACGGCAGTGACAGGGTTGTCACCCGCTCGCAGGTAGTGGTTAAAACGGAGCATGTTCAGCCCCATGGAATCCACCTCATTAAACGGGCTGGAGCCGCTGGCATCCTTGGTACCGTTATTAAACACACCATCCCAGTCAAATACAAAAGCCTTTACTCTGAATAGTCTTTCTCTGACAGCCACCGGCTCCGTTAAAAAACTTCCTGAGAAAAGGCTCTTTATCTGATCAAGTCCGTTGATGCTCATTATAGCTTAGTATCTTTTCAGATCCTGTATATCCAACATACCATATGGCTTGCCGTTCTCTGTAACAAGAATGGTATCAACATTGTTTTTCTTGAAGATGGCTTCCGCCTCGTTCAGCAATGCGCTGGAGTCAATGCTGATCGGCGTTTTGCTTACCAGCGTTCCTATCTTTTTGTCGAGGATATGCTCACCTTCGTTTTGAAGCAGCCTTCTCAGGTCGCCGTCTGTGAATACACCTTTAATGCTGCCGTCGTCATTGGTAATTGTGATACATCCAAATCCGAATTCAGTCATTTTAACAATTGCATCCTTCAGATTCGATTCGCCGCTTACAATCGGATTAGTGCCGTTGATAGCCTCACGCACACGCACCGTCATCAGCCTTGTATCACTCAGGAACTGTTCAGTACCAATTGTGGTAAAGTTATTGTCGGTCAGCCCTTTTAATATTTTCAGAGGCACTGTAATAGTATGCACACCAATGTTTATGGCATTGCGCACATGTTCTGAGTTACGCACAGAGCTGAACATGATCTTTGTGTTGTAGCCATAATGGTTCACAGCATCTACACACTGCTTTACCAATGTAAGCGCATCATGCCCCTGATCCTGCAGGCGGCCCACCAGCGGGCATACATAAGATGCACCTGCATGCATGGCCATATACGCCTGCTGCAAAGTGTATACAAGATGTACATTCACCAGCAACCCGTCTTTACGAAGCAGGTTACACGCACGCACGCCCTCCAGCGATACAGGTATTTTGAACACGGTACATTTTGGATCCAGTCCCAGGTCCAGCTGACGGTGCGCTTCTTTCACCACATCTTCAGCAGTATTACCAAGCGCCTCGATCTGAAGTACAGGCACCATTTTTGATAGCTTCACTATCATAGCATCTATATCTGCTATCCCCTCACGTTGCATGAAAGTGGGCGTTGTGGTCAGGCCATTCAGAAAGCCTAACTTAAAGCCTTCTTCGATTTCTTTGAGATTCGCTGAATCTAAATATAATTCCATTGTTACCTTGTTTATACTTTAATTATTATTGAACGTATTTCTTAAAAAATCGCTCCGGATCAAGCACCGGCACTTCTGAAAAATAAAAATCTTCAAGATCATTACTCACTATAACCTGACAATTAGAATGCACTGCAGCATAATATTGCAAACCATATTCAAAATCATGAATCTTCTTGTTCTGCACCGTCGACATGGCTTCTCGTTTACCACAATCAGCAATATCTATGTGCGCAATCAACTGGCTGATTCTCTTTTTAGCACCATCACTACCATGTTTCTTTTCCGCAAAATAATATGCAATCGCAAGGCAAATAGTTGTGGTCACCAGCGTGGTATCCTTCTGACCTGCCATGCTCAATATTCTCGAGGTATACATATAGACCGGATATTCTTTATTCAGAACAGAAACAAGAATATTTGCGTCCAGGAAAAACCTCATTTTTTGCTTTTAAAGTATTCATCTTTTAAATCTTTCCTTTTGCGGGGTGTAGTTATATACTCTGCTTCACCTTCAGAAACTGTGCTCACCCAATCAGCAACCGGTATGTCTTCTATATTGCGGTAGCCCCCTGCTGTTGCCTTACGTAATAATATTTCCGTAAGCCTGCTTAAGCTGATTCCCTGGCTTTCGGCATAGGCCTTGGCCTTGTCTATAATAGTGGCATTAAAGCTCAACGTGATCTTTGCGTCCATCTTTTTCAATTATACGACAAAGTTATAAAAACTATACGTACAAACAACCCTTTTCAAATATTTTTAACCCCTATACCTAACCTCAATTGCGTGAAGCTCAATCAATGGCTTCAAAAACTCTTCAAGTGCATATACGCTCAGCTGGCTGGCAGCGTCACAAAGTGCTTTTTCGGGTTCCGGATGCGTTTCTATAAAGATACCATCTACCCCGGCAGCAACACCAGCCTTGCTCAGTACAGGTAGAAACTCACGTGCACCGCCCTTAGCATCGGCGCTTGGTATACCATATTTGCGTATGGCATGTGTGATATCAAACACAACCGGATAACCAATATTAGCCAGATGAAAAAAGCTGCGCGGATCCACTACCAGGTCGTTATAACCCATTGTATAGCCACGTTCAGTGAGAATGATGTTGCTGTTGCCTGCTTCTTCACATTTTGCCACAGGGTGCTTCATATTGTCAGGTGCCAGAAACTGGCCATGCTTAATATTCACCACCTTGCCTGTTTTGGCGGCAGCTACCATCAGCCCGGACTGCATACAGAGGTAGGCAGGAATCTGCAGCACATCACATACCTCAGCAACAGGTGCTGCGTGATCGGGATAATGAATATCTGTAAGTAAAGTAAACCCAAACTGCTCCTTTACTTTGGCCAGTATCTTTAATCCTTTATCAAGGCCGGGGCCATCATAGTACTTAAGGCTGCTACGATTATCTTTCAGAAACGATGATTTGTAAATGATCGGAATATTCATCTTCTCACTCACTTCTCTTAGTTTTTCGGCTGTCTTCATCATTATTGATTCCTCCTCAATAACACATGGCCCTGATATAAGGAACAACTCATCAGCACCGCAATTGATATTTCCGACTTTTACCTTTTTTACACTCACAGTTTACATTCTTTTATACAGTTCTTTAATAGTATCAAGCGACACCTTTTCTTTCCAGTCTGTGCCTATAGCATGATTCCACATGTGCGGCAGGTTATAGGCTACTTCAGCCATTGCTGTTATGGTTTCGTCAGTCCAGCCTTTCGCCAGTCCCTGCGGCAACTGCACATTGTGCTGCACGAGCATTTGCTTTAACTCACGAACGCCTTCGCCGTAATAATCCTCCAGATGCTGGAAGGCAAGGCAATTGGCATAGCAGTGCTTTTCGCCAAGTATCTTAGACAAACCGTAAGAAAGCGCATGGCAAACACCTACTTCAGAATATGTAAGGCTTAGGCCACCCATCATAGAAGCCACCATTAATTTGTCATCGTTCTCTGCTGTCTGGCCCGCTTTGTCACCCAGGTATATCTCTCGGCACAGCTTCAGCGCCTGTTCTGCAAACGCATGGCTATAGGCATTATTGAGAATTCCGTTTTCTGATTCTATGCAATGAATATAAGTATCCATGCCTGTGTACAACCACTTGTCGGTTGGTACAGAAGCAATCAGTTCCGGATCCAGGATCACCTGATTGAAAACTGTCCAGTCGCACTTCAGGCCCAGCTTTTTTACTGGCCCGGTAAGCACCGCAGTCATAGACACCTCGGCTCCGGTACCGGATATGGTTGGTACACCCAGATGATAAATACCCGGCTTCTTAATGAGGTTAAGCCCCTGATACAGTGTCGACGGCCCTTCATTGGTAAACATAAGAGATACAGCCTTGGCAATATCCATAATACTGCCACCACCTATACCTACTACGCCCGAAGGCAATCCTTTTGCTGCCAGCACTTCGTCCCTGAGGCTGTCTATCAGTTCAGTAGTTGGTTCGCTCGGGTCTACATCAATAAATCTCACCTCATCTTCCGGCTTTATTGGCAGCCTACGCTCCAAGTCCTTGCCTTTAAAGTAGTTGTCTACAACAAACAGGAAGAAGCGGCCATTATCATTGCGCTTTTCAGCAAGGATACCGTCCATTTCAGAAAAGCTGCCTCTTCCGAAAACTACCTTATCTATGTTCTTAAAATTCTTATGCATTTCAGGTTTGTACTATTTAAAAAAACAAAGCACTCCACTAAGCAGTCACCAACATGGCTGCTTTTGCACATGTGGCAATCTTTTCTGCAAGTGCCTTCATTTCATCTTCTGTCCAGGTGCAGCGGATAACGAACGACACCAACCTGCCAATCACTTCCTGCGTCTTTGGCAAATGAAGGTTCTTGTAATCCTGAGGAATACCAAAAGCTTCTGCAGGCAGTTTTGACACAGTCTGCATATTCTTCAGGTGATCCCACTGATTGATGAAATGGTACATATTGGTGTACCAGTAGTTAAAACCACCTACACCTGCTTTGTTCATTTCGTCTACAGTGCGTTTTGCTGTTTCAATATCCGGGAGCATCATGTTCAGGAATGTTGCTGAATCACCATCCGGGTCGGCAACATGTGCAAATGAAATACCTTCAGTCTGCGAAAGTATATCCTGCAGCATTTTTTTATTCCTCCTGTTGGCTTCCCTTATCTGAGGCACTTTACGCGTCTGCGCCAGGGCCACTGCTGCATGTAGTTCACTGATCCTGTAGTTAAAACCTAATACCGGATGCTGCTCCATGCCACGGTTGTTACCTACGTGGTTATGACCATGATCTGAATAAGCATCAGCCAGTTTGTATATCTCCTCATCGTTAGTTACAAAAATACCACCCTCTCCGGCTGTCGCTATCTTAAAGAAGTCGAATGAGTAACTGCCGGTAGCACCAAAAAGCCCAACCGATGTACCCTTATAAGAAGCCGAAAAAGCCTGACCGGCATCTTCAACCAATATCAGATTGTAATCGTTCACCACTTTCATGATGCTGTCCATATCCGCCATGCCGCCGCACATATGCACCAGACAAACGCCTTTGGTTTTGGGAGTGATTGCTTTTTCAATGCCCTCTGCACTCAGACACAGAGTTTCATCGATCTCGGCGAATACTGGAATCGCACCCACCCAAAGCACTGCTTCTACACTGGCTATAAAAGTAAATGGAGGGCAAATCACCTCATCACCAGCACCTATACCGGCCGCTGCTAATGCTATTGCAATAGCTGCAGAACCATTTGATACAGCATGTGCATATTTCGCACCGGTAATTTTCCTTACTTCAGCTTCAAAGTCTCTGGCTTTCCAGATACCATTGCGCTGCTGCTCATTGTTATAACGGAATAACATTCCCGTTTCCAGCACATCATTAATTTCCTTGCGTTCTTCGTTTCCGAATAATTCTGTTCCCGGCATATTATGATTTTAAGAGTGCAAAATTACATTAATAAACCCAAACCTTGTAAGCGCATATGGGTTTTACCGCTATATAAAACCAATATACAGGCTATTGCAATTGATAAACCCTAATTTTGGCTTTTTATTATAGAATGGATCAACTCTTAACATTCCCTTCAGGCCAGGTAAAGTACATGTTTCAAAGTTCTTTTGAGAAAATCAGGGAAACGCAGGATATGGCCCATGTGGTTTTTATCACCGACGAAACTATTTTCAGGTATTACAAGAACCTGTTTAAGGGCTACAGAACATTGCTGGTACATGCAGGCGAAGGCGCAAAAGAACTGAGCACGATTGAGCGGCTGAGTAAAGAACTGGTAAACCTGGAGGCTACCAGAAAAACCATACTCATAGGAGTGGGTGGCGGAGTGGTTACAGATATCACCGGATTCCTAGCCTCTGTTTACATGCGGGGCATTTCGTTTGGCTTTGTGCCTACCACATTGCTGGGCATGGTGGATGCCGCCGCAGGAGGCAAAAACGGTGTAAATCTGGGTTTCAACAAAAACATGATTGGCACGATCAACCAGCCTGATTTTATTTTATACGACACTTCATTTCTCGAAACTCTGACTGATGATGAATGGAGCAACGGATTTGCCGAAATCATTAAGTACGCCTGCATCTTCGATGAAGAGCTGTACAACGAGCTACATAAAACCAGTTTATCATTCTATAAAAATGACGCCCCTGCATTGGCATCACTGATTGAAAGGTGCATAGGCTGGAAGAACAAAACAGTGATGGAAGACGAACAGGAAAAAGGTGTAAGGAAACTGCTCAACTTCGGACATACTGCTGCACATGCCATAGAACAACTGTATGAGATCCCTCACGGCAAAGCGGTAGGCATAGGTATGATTATAGCATCGATGATTTCTGCTTCTGTAACCGGCCTCGACAAATCTGTTACCGAGGACATAAAAAAACTGCTGAGCCTGTACCACCTGCCTGTTAAATTCCGATTCGATCCGAAACGGGCTATGGAACTACTGCGCATAGACAAAAAAAGAAACGAAAACCTGATGGACTATATACTGCTGGACAGACCCGGAAAAGCATCCGTACACTCGCTCCCTTTTGAGGTTATTGAAAACGCCCTGAGTGCTTATGAGAGCGAGAATTGAGCCCGGCCCGGTATCGGGTATTGTCACCGCGCCATCATCTAAAAGCTATACCCAGCGGGCCTATGCGGCGGCATTACTGCACAAGGGAAATACTGTAGTTTACCATCCGGGAGTATCTGATGATGAGCGGGCCTCACTGAACATCGTACAGCAGCTGGGTGCCGTTATCACATCAAAAACGGCTGAAAAAACAGAATTCACAAGTAATGGTGTCGCCCCTGCACCTGACACAATTATATGCGGCGAAAGCGGCCTAGCAGCGCGGCTGTTTACACCTATTGCCGCTCTTTCCGACAAGGCTTTAACAATTACCGGATCAGGCAGCCTGCTCAAACGCCCGATGGAAGGGTTTGCTGAGGTTTTCCCTCAGTTGGGCATTCAGTTGCCAGGATTTGAAAAATACCTGCCGGCAAGTATACAAGGTCCGGTGAAAGCCACTAACGTCAAAATGAATGCGGATGGCGGATCACAGCTGCTCTCCGGAATACTCTTTGCCCTTTGCGATTGCGCAACTGAAAAAATAACAATTACCGTCTCTGGCCTGAAAAGCAAACCATACATAGATATGACGCTGGAGGTATTGGAACAGTCGGGCAGAAAAGTGATTAATAACAACTACAAAGAGTTTGTGATTGATCCGGCATTATTTGTCACAAAAAACAATCTCGATATCCACGTAGAAGGCGACTGGAGCAGTGCGGCCTTTTTTATGGTTGCCGGCGCCATTGCCGGATCAGTAACTATAAAGAACGTAAACCCTGTTTCAAAGCAGGCAGACAAAGCAATACTTGAAGTGCTGGCCGCAGCAGGGGCCAATGTTATAATTGACAGTGAAGGTATTACAGTGAGCAGCGCACAGTTGTCGGCCTTTGAATTTGATGCCACAGATTGCCCCGATCTGTTCCCGGCACTGGCTATTCTTGCAGCCTGCTGCGAGGGCGAAAGCAGTATTGCCGGGGTGCACAGGCTGTTCTACAAAGAAAGCAATAGAGTGGAGAGTATTACCGAAATGCTGCAAAGCTTTGGCGTTCATTTCTCTGTGGAGGAAGACACTTTGTTTATTGAAGGAATGAACAAACTTAACGGCACTTTGATTGACTCATACAATGACCACCGAATAGCTATGGCCGCCGCCATTGGCGCGCTGCGGGCAGCAGGGCCGGTAGATATTACCAACCCCATGTGCGTCAACAAATCCTATCCCGGCTTTTTCAGGGATCTGGCTTTGTGTGGCGGAAGATCGGTAATGCTTGACGGCTAAACCGAGCCGGTCAAAAAACAATTGAAATCATTTAGTATTTTTAGATACTTTAGTAATAGCAATCAATGAACACATTCGGACAAATATTCAGGGTCAGCATTTTTGGTGAGTCTCATGGCAAGTGGGTGGGCGTTACTATTGACGGCTGCCCGGCAGGAATAGATATCGCCCCCGCAGACTTCATGCCCGACCTAGCAAGGAGAAAAGCCGGTGCCGCCGGTACTACACCCCGAAAAGAAGAGGACCTACCCATTTTTGTAAGTGGCGTGTATAAAGATAAAACTACCGGAGCGCCCCTCACCATTGTATTTGAAAACAACAACGTACGCTCTGGTGACTACGACGCAGTTAAAGACACTCCCCGCCCCGGCCATGCAGATTTTGTGCTCGCGCGCAAATTCAATGGCTTCAATGATCACCGTGGGGGTGGACACTCCTCAGGCAGATTAACCGTTGCAATGGTGGCGGCAGGTGTTGTTGCAAAAAAAATACTTACTGGCGTTTCTGTAGCTGCCACACTAACAGAAGCTGGCGGACTGGCGGATATTGAGGCAGCTATTCAAAAAGCTATTGACAATAACGACAGCTTAGGTGGGATAGTAAGCTGTACAGTGAACGGGCTGCCCATAGGGCTGGGCGAACCGTTTTTCAACTCAGCCGAATCGGTTATTAGCCACATTATTTTCTCCATACCTGCTATTAAAGGAATAGAATTCGGAAGCGGTTTTGCTGCGGCCCGTATGACAGGCAGCCAGCATAATGATGCCTTCATTGACGAGGTGGGAACAACAAAAACCAACCATGCAGGCGGCATAAACGGAGGAATTACAAACGGAAACGAGCTGCATTTCAGAGTAGCAGTGAAACCCACCAGCAGCACACCCAGAGAACAGCAAACATGGAACAAAGCTGCAAATACTATTGCCCCTTTCACTGTAAAAGGCAGGCACGATCTCTGTATTGCGCTACGTGTGCCGGTTGTGGTAGAGGCAGCAACCGCTATAGCTCTGGCAGACCTTTTACTGCTACACCGTGCCACCCGCATTGTTTAGTTTATGCTTATTAACGCAGTTTTATGAATAATTCAGCGTACTAATAGGGCAGGAAACGTAATTTTAACCCAAATAAAAAAGAATGAAGAAATTATTTATACTTATTGCTTCTGTTTTCGTTTTTACAACCGGTTTTGCTCAAAGGACATCCACTGTGGCTTCAGCCCCAATCCGCCCTGCATTCTCGGCCGGTATTAGTGCCGCCAGCAAAACAACGGCTGCAGGAGCCCTCGATACGCTTACGCATGTACTTTCCACTGATACGCTTACCGGCTACAAACTGGCGGCTGCAAACGGCGGCTATGTAACCGGCACCAATATGTGGGGAGATAAAGCCTTTGCTGAGCGGTACGATTATACCGATAATGGAGGAAGCAACATGCAGGTGGTAGGCCTCTTTGCGGTATTCACCGGCAAAGTCAATCCGGCATCAACCAAGTCCATCACTTTTAAACTGTGGGACGAAGGTGACATGCAGATGATCTCTGCAACCCGCTATTTCAGAGGTTTCCCCAACAATGAGATTGATACGCTGTCAGTACCCGTTACCAAGCTGGGTATTGGGGCCACAACTGATACGCTGAAGAAATTCATGTTTAAAGACTCAACCAGCAATTTTTACAGCTCCTTTTTTGCCGGTTACAGCATAGATTACGACTTTGCCTCACTCAACGGAGATATTATTGGACTGGCATCAACCTACAACGGGCACAGGCTTCCGCTGATTGATTACAGGCTGGTTCTCAATATCAACTCCTCCATCGATACCACGCTGGATACGGTCTTCAACGTACAGAACGCAACGCTGGAATCAGATAACAAATGGTATGACAACTACACACAGAATGACTCCATAAAAAATAATCTGGCTATCTATCCAATCGTTATTCTGGGTGCTCCTGCTGCTGTAAAAGGTATTACCAGAAATAACCTGACGTTCTTTGGCAACTACCCTAACCCTGCAACAACCGCAACAAATATCAGATTCAGCCTGGCACAATCTGCTGATGTAACTGTGCAGCTAACAGATATAGCTGGAAAAGTGCTGATTACTGCAAAATCTGCCAGCCTCACTGCAGGCGAACACACTATTGCAATAAACACATCAGAACTGGCACCGGGAACATATTTTTATCTCGTAAGCACTTCCGGCGGTGAAGGGATAGCATCAAAATTCATAAAAGAATAAACTGAAAGTTTACTTTGCATTCAGCCAATGCACCATGTACTTGGGATCTAGCTGGTAGTAGGCGTATACGCTCTTGTATTCGATCATACCGTTGTTCACCCAAAAGATGGTAGGTACGCCGCCATGGTCTCCTTTTTTCAGGCCAGAATTAACCATGTCTTCAAATTCTTTTGTGTGCCGGAAAAAAAGATAAGGCACATGTTCGGCATGTGTTTCATCGAAGAATGCTTTCAGGTAAGGTTCAGGCCCGTCCAGCACTATAAATATCGGAATCTCAGGGTGCTCACGGTGTATCACCTGCAGCAGATAGGCCGCCTTCTTGCAATGGGGGCAGGTAAGGCTCATTAAAGCCAGAATATGCTTGCCCTTTCTGAGGTCTACTGCTGGAGCAGGAGTGTACTGATACAGTGGGTTCAGGTCAATCGGGTTGGCGTACTTAACAGGAGCCGTGCCTACATACATCATATTTACAACAAACGGCACCGTGAACCCGATTGCTGCAACCACCATACCCACATATTCCTGATGTCTGTAAGGCTTTACAGGGTATATATACATCAGCAACACAGTTACCGCTATCATGGCCACATTCTTCCAGATTGCGTTGAGTGGCGTCATAGATACCTTGTTGCCAAAGCAGCCACAATTGCCTGAGTTGCCCTGTTTTAAGATAACCACCAACAAGTAAATAATGAATACTGTAAGAACTGCGATAATCGCTTTGTAAGTAAACTTCCGGAGGTAAATATGAAATAGCAGGAATAAGCCCAGCATGAATTCAAAGCCTATCAGTACCCTGGCAATAACACCTGCTGTCACCATGCTGCTTATGCCCAGATCAAGAAATGTCCACTGAAAACTATCGAAGGCATTGGTGGCATTTGGCGTATCTACTAATCTGAAACCACGAAACTCAACACCTGACTTAGTGTATGCCGAGTAAAAAAACGTGGCAGCCATTGCCATCAGTAAAATAAAGCCGAAAACCCGCTTCAGGTAAAACAGGCCGGTTTTGCTTTCAGGTAGTGCGGAATCCATAATTTATACCCCGCAAAATTACCAAAAATAACCGAAGTGCTGCGCAACAGAAAATCAGGAGTTAGTACAGGTAACAGTTCTCGTCAGTATGGATGCCGTTGTTCTGGTAAGTGCCGGATTCAGCCTCGCACTTGCTCTTCGCAGATGATTTGGTATCTGCTATATCGTATTCCTTAGCGGTGCTGTCTGGCAGGCCGGGCTTTCCGCTGTATTTAATATCACAATGGCAGGTATAATTTTTTACGCAGGAACTCATTGAGAATACACCTGCACAAACCATAACCATCAATAAAAACGAGCGGAATTTCATGAATACAACTTTTATGAAGGGTGAAGTTAGTAATATGCCATTAAAAATCAAAATCGGGATGATAACAGCACCAGTATTAAAAAGGAGGGTTCTGTTACAGAACCCTTCCAATAGTCATTTGCAATAAATTTTAATTCTTTCTCACAGGCACGCGCGATTTAATATTTCCGCTGGAATCTGTCACCACAACTACGTATGCACCTGTAGGTACATTGTTATACCTGAAGGTACTGGCACCATCCTGGCTTACTACCCAGTCCTGGCCTGCGCTTCTGCCCACCATATCATACAAGGCAACACGGTCGGTTGCTGCAAGGCCGGTTATTGTTATCTGGTCTTTAGACGGGTTAGGGTACACCCGCACATCTGCCACGCTGTTTACGTTGCTGATTGTACCCAGCGTTACTGCCGGATAAGTAAGAATAGTATGTGCTATTGCTGAATCTGCAGCATCCTTGCTGAACGCATAAAAATACGTGAAGCTGGCACTGTTTTTAGGATGGCGGGTAGCAGCCACTGATGTAGTGCGGTACACGCTGTCTCCTGCGCTGTCTACTGTTGAAAGGTGCGGGATGTACATTATCAGTCCAATCGCTATATCACCTGCATGGTCAGTGCCTACAGGCCCTGTAAACTCGCCCGACATAGTACCTGAATAAGCAGAAGCCAGGCTGGAACCAATCGCTATCGGCCAGCTGTTATAAATAAGTGCGGTAGCTGCCGTGTCTGCTGTTCCCAGTGCCAGATAGGCCGATGTTGAGCTGTAACCGGTTGCCGATACGATAGAAGTATCTGTCGACTGGTATTCAATCACATTGTGCGTTGGGAAACCGCCACCCAGCCAGCTTTGGTCGTTGTCCGGATCCAGGCTTCTTAAATAGTAGATATTGTTTTTAGGTGCAACAGCGGTATTGGTGAGTATCACCTTTACCGTAAAATACATATCATTGGTATCCAGTGTAGTGATCTGAGTAATAGCAACACTGTCATACATACCCTGCCAAGTGCCAGATACTTTACTGCCTGTCGCAGCGTAAGATAAGTTTGTACCGGTAGCAGTTCCGGCAGAGGTTATCAGAGTGCTGGAGCCAGAGCCGGTATTGTACCCCTGGCAGCGCTGCCCGTTGATTTCCAGGTCCCAGCCTTCAAATGGCATACCAGGCAGGAAATAATCGCCCATTTAGTGCGAACCGGAACCGGTGCCCCAGCTGGTCATGCCCGGATCAGCAACAAAACCCAGTTTGGTACTGCCATGCGGATGGTAGCCCCCCGGAGCGATGGCATCAGAGCCATAGTAACCCAGATGGCCTATGCCCACTTCTACGTACTTCCCTTTCAGGAAAATATCAGAACCTACCATCTGCCCGAAAGATGCAAATGGCAAAGCACTCATTGCTGCAAATAAAACCTTGAACAGGTAGTTTTTCTTCATAAAATTCAGTTTAATGTGTGACTAATCAAATTTAAGACATGCGAAACCATTATTTCCGTTGGCAAACCACGAAAAAATACCTGAATTAATTAAAGAAGCCGTGGCTTCTTCAACTAATTCTTTCTCACAGGTACTCGCGATTTAATATTCCCGCTGGCATCTGTAACCACAACTACATAAGACCCTGCAGGCACATTGTTGTACCTGAATGTATTCATGCCGTCGTGGGCTACTGTCCAGGTCTGGTCTGCGCTCCTGCCCATCATATCATATAATGCTATACGATCGGTAGCTACCAGGCCTGTCACATTTATCTGGTCCCTTGATGGATTGGGGAATACCTTCACTTCGCTTTTCTCATTTACATTGATCACATTCAGCGTTGATGGAGGAACCGGAATCTGGCTCAGGTGAGCAATCGCAGAGTCTCTGCCTGCCAGGCTAAAAGCGTAGAAATAAGTAAACGAAGCCGAATTGGCCGGGTGCAGCATATGTGTTGCAGCAGTCCTGTAAACACTGTCTCCGGCACTATCTACAGAGGCCAGGTGAGGCACATTCATAATCAGGCCTATTGCTATATCGGCAACATGATGAGTACCGGTCGAGTAAAAAGAAGTACCTCCAAAAGTTGTAGACCCACCATACCCTGCTGCCAGGTCTGCGGTTACCGAAATGGGCCAGGAATTGTATATCAGCGCAGTGGCGCCGGTATCGGTGGTGCCTAACCCCAGATAGGGTGTAGAAGCACTTTGTCCAGTTGCTGAAACAACAGTTGTGTCAGTACTCTGAAACTCCACCAGGTTATCTGTAATAAACCCGCCACCAGGCCATGTTTCATCATTATCCGGGTCAAGGCTTCTGATATAATAGATGCTGTCCTTGGGTGCCGACGCCAGATTGGTGAGAATGATCTTTACAGTAAAATAAAGGCTGTTGGTATCAATTGTAGTTATCTGAGTGAGCCTTATGCTGTCTATGATGCCTTCCCATACACCAACCGTTACGCCACCGCTGGTTGAATAAGATATATTGCTTCCGGTGCAGGTACCCATACCGCCCGAGTACGCAAAAGTGGAAGTGGGGCCGTTGTTGTATGCCTGGCAACGTTTACTGCCAACCTGTATTTCCCAGCCTTCAAAAGGTGAACCTGGCACAAAATAGTCGCCCATCATTGGGGGAGTGCCCACTGCCCAACCGTCCATTCCCGGATCTGCAACAAAACCCATCGAATTGGCAGGAAAGCAACCCGTGCAATGACCATGATAACCCGTTGGCGGAACACCTCCGGAACCAAAATAGCCTAAATTGCCAATGCCAACTTCCACATACCGGCCCTGCAAAAAAACATCTGAACCAACCATCTGTGCTTCAGCCACAGTGGCATAAATTAACGCTATGGCAGCAATGGCCATTCTCATAAAATAAACAGGTTTCATAAAATATCAAGTTTAGATTGGAAAGATACTTCATCAGCCCTTGCCAAAAAAGGAATAGGTCAAATTTATTTTATGAAAATAACAAATATTAACTATTGGCAATAATATGCCGCTCAGAAACGAAATAGCCCATAAATGCTGGCTAAGCCCTGTACTATGGCCTAATGATAAAAGTGTGCGTTTTTATATGGTTGCTCTCGTGGTGCGCCCTGTCGGTGATATAAAACTCATAATACATGGTGTCGCCTGTTATACCATGCAGGGAGTCTCTCGGCACAGGCTGCGGTACCGGGAAAAAAGTACACTCGCCCACCAGGCCCTTGTTGGGGTCTTCGGTAGAGTTGCTGATGTAAGGAAAGGTATAGATAGTATAACCCAGGCTGTCAAACCTCGAGTCTTTAATATGAATGCTCGACATCGTATCTCCCTTGTATTCAGGCCCCAGGTCGGCATCTCCGTCTTCCAGATGAAAAACCATGTACACAGTATCTACATTAACTTTTATCCCAACTTCCGGATAGAAATCAATTAGGCTTATCTGTGGTATCTTTGACATAGTATTTTTTTGGCAGGCAGAAAGCACGCAAAAAAAGCAGAGTGAAACTATGTATCGGAACCGGATCATTTTAATCAAAGTTAATCAAAGTGCCTGACACTACAACGCCAAACCCCGAAAGTGTATTGCTCGCCAACACGAGCAATTTCGAAGAAACTGCGTTCGAGGTTTTCAGGTACCAGTACGAACACAACACCCTGTACCGGGCATACTGCGAGGCTTTGAAAACAGATGTAAGAACGGTCATTCAACTCACTGATATACCATTTCTGCCTATTTCATTTTTCAAAACCCACGATGTCATTACCGGAAGCACCAGTAATAAACCTGCACTGGTATTTGAAAGCTCCAAAACCACCGGAGATACAGCATCCCGGCACCTGATAACCGATGCCTCTGTTTACGAAAAGTCCCTGTTATCGGGTTTTAATGAATTCTACGGCCCACCCGAAGATTATGTGATCCTGGCCCTGCTGCCTTCCTATCTCGAGCGGCAGAACGCCTCACTGGTTTATATGGCCAAAACACTGATGGAGAAAGGCGGCCATCCCGAAAGCGGGTTTTATATCAACGAGTGGGATCAGCTGCGTGCTGCACTTGCTAAAGCCACTCAGAACAACCGCAAGGCCCTGCTGCTGGGTGTCACATTTGCCCTGCTCGACTTTGCAGCCGCCTGCCCCATGCCCTTGCACAACGCCATTGTAATGGAAACCGGCGGCATGAAAGGAAGAAAAGAAGAAATGACCCGTACGGCAGTACATGATATTCTCAAAAAACAATGGCATCTGGATGCCATACATGCCGAGTATGGCATGACAGAACTGCTCTCGCAGGCATATGCGCGCGCAAACGGCATCTTCAGTGCCACGCACACCATGCGGGTATACGTTCGCGACATCAATGACCCGCTCTCGGTTGCCACTAACGGCACCGGCGCACTCAATATTATAGATCTTGCCAACATGAACTCCTGTTCGTTCATTGCCACAGAAGATATAGGCACCATAGCCCCCGATGGTACATTTGAGGTACTCGGCCGGCTCGATCACAGCGCCCTCCGCGGTTGCAGCCTGATGGCAGTGTAGGGGATTGGTTGATTAGTTGATTAGTTGATTAGTCGACTTGTTGATTGGTTGATTGGTTGATTGGTTGATTGGTTGATTAGATGTGTTGATAAGTTCCCTAATTCCCAATCCCTAATTCCCAATCCCTAATTCCCAATCCCTAATTCCCAATTCCTAATTCCCAATCCCCAATTCCTAATTCCCAATTCCTAATCCCCCATTCCCAAAAAATTCGTTTTCTAATTCCAAATAAATAATTACCTTTGCACCCCCTGAATACGAACAAATAAATCACCTGCCCAGGTGGCGAAATTGGTAGACGCACTGTGTTCAGGTCGCAGCGCCTGCAAGGGTGTGATGGTTCGAATCCATTCCTGGGCACAAAAATGAGAGCGGAGAGCGACAGAGCGAAGAGCGATGTTGGCCTCCGCTCTCATTTTTCTCTCTTTCAGCTGCCGTGGCTACAGAGCGAAGTAGGCTTCGCTCTGTTTCGCGCTCATCCCTTCAATATGCACTTCAACTGTCTTTGGTAAAAGAAAGATATGTTCCCTTACGAAAACCTTGAAGTTTCCCGCCGTTGTTGGCGTCACCGCCAACAACCCGGTTGAGGGAGCTAACCATATTGTCTTTTTTGGCTGCGGTACAAGAAATTCCAACCAACTTACATATCGAGTTGCGGAATGGCTTTGAAGAAATCTCCAAAATGCTATTTGCTATGATCAAAAACCTGGAGGCTTAAGTGAAGTAGCGTCCAATCGGATTTTTAGTTAATTTAGTGGTGTTACTTGTTTCCAATTTTTGCACGTACACCTGATTAACAAATGAAACCCTTACTCTTTATTTCTATTTCTCTTATTCTGGCGTCATCATGCCGACTAGGGGTTAAGTGCAACGATGTTCCGCTGAGTGCCCGCATGGCTGTTGTTGGCTTTGGGATTCAAAAGTACAGACAGGCATGTTTTTGATTTTCTGGATACGCTCACTTGTTTTGGCTTCCTGACACGAGAAGGATTGCTGGAATCAGCGGTTTATTCAAACGGGCTGGACGCTGACATATTCCTCGACAAAACCAAACCATCATATATTGGTGGCATACTGGAAATGGCGAATAACCGACTGTATGGTTTCTGGGGTAATCTTGAGGAGGGGTTAATGACAGGCCTACCTCAAAACGAAATCAAACATGGTTAGGAACATCCGTTTGCAGAATTATATAAGACCCCTGAAAAACTTCATGAATTCATTAACGCCATGAGTGGAGTACAGATGGGCAATTTTATGATGTTCGCCCAGAAATTCAATTTCACAAAATACAAAACACTGGTTGATGTAGGTGGATCTGGCGCAATACTTTCAATTATGGTCGCCAGGCATCAGCCGGGTATGAGCTGCGTCAGTTTCGACCTACCACCTGTTGCTGCCGTCGCTCAGGAAAACATCAACAGGGCGGGATTGAATGATGTGGTAAAAACCGCTTCTGGAGACTTTTTCGTTGATGCACTCCCAAAAGCTGATGTCGTTGTAATGGGAAATATTCTGCACGACTGGGATGAAGAAAGAAAAATAACACTAATGAAGGCGGCATACAATGCTCTGCCTGATGGTGGTGCTTTTGTAGCTATTGAGGGTATTATAGATGACAACAGAAACCAGAATGTATTCGGGATGTTAATGAGCCTGAATATGCTCATAGAAACCGGCAGAGGTTTTGACTACACATTTGCTGACTTTAATAAGTGGGCAAAAATTACCGGATTCAGCAACACTGAATTGTTACCGCTGGCAGGCCCGTCTAGTGCTGCCATAGCGTATAAATAGCGTACCACATTGGCAAATTGCGCAAAACGTCTCAAAGAAGCCCATTCAACGAATGGGCTTCTTTGTTAGCAAAATAAATGCCCGGAATGAACAAGAAAAATTAACCCTGCAATGCGGATACAATTGGCACAAAAATACACTTTTCACTTCATGCCCTTCATGCATTGCACATAATGCATAATCGCATTGCCGTATTCGGGCGTAACTGTTTTTTCATAGCCAGCAAGTGTGTAACGGGTAATACGTTTGGTACTAAACTCCTTGATGCTCGGCTCAGTAAGGTTAAGAAAAACTATCCTCACTGCCTGCATTTTATCACTGGTTACGTCATGGCTAAGCTTTATAGTATCATCAACCCACTTAGACTTATCTTCAAATTCCACCAGCAATTTCCACTCGTCTTTTTCTTCCTGCACACCGTCAGGCGATTTTGAGTATATACCTTCCAGATCGCCTACTAACTGAAAAGTCATCAGAAACAAATCAGATTCATAATCGGGATCCAGGTTCAGCGATCGTGTTACTTTGATACTGGTTATCTCCTGTGCATCAGCCGGCGAAGCATAATCAACCAATTTCTTGTCCGGCGACATATCCTTCTTTATCTGCTTGCAGTAATCCTGCGCATTTGCAAGAGATGCAACGCTAATAGCTAATAAAAATAGAAAACCCTTCACGTTATTGATTTTTAGAAACCAGTTTAATTTATTCAATATAAATGTACGGAAATAAATTAATTGAAAACAGCCGTTTTAACATTCGAATCGCCGCTGAGTGAAAAACAGCATCAAATGTTTAATTTGCACACTTAATCTGCGCAATTGAAACGCAAACGGCTTCCTATTTTATATATAAGTACCATCAGCCTCCTGATATGGGTTATATGGTGGGTATTCAATGCCGGGAAGGCAATTGAAAAAGAAGCCACTGTGCATACACTCCCTGCACAGAAACAACTGGTAGCCGAAATCACTGAAGCTTTCAGCCATCCGCTTGCTATTTTTATTTTGCAGCTGACGCTCATTATCCTTGTGTCGCAGATATGCGGATACCTGTTTAAAAAAATAGGGCAACCTGCTGTTATGGGCGAGATTGCTGCCGGTATTTTTCTTGGCCCATCACTCATGGGCTCACTGCTGCCGGCATTCAGTGCATTTGTCTTCCCTGCTGCTTCCCTTGGCAACCTCCAGATGCTCAGCCAGGTCGGGCTTATACTGTTCATGTTTGTAATAGGTATGGAACTGGACACCCAAACCCTGAAGCAGAAAGCAGGATCAGCCATCTTTATCAGCTTCATGAGCATCATTGTCCCTTTTATTCTGGGAATAGGGCTGTCGTGGCTGCTTTATACGGACTACGCCCCAAAGGGCATTCCTTTCTACGCGTTTGCCCTGTTTACAGGCATTGCTCTCAGTATCACAGCTTTTCCAGTACTGGCTCGTATCATCAGAGAGCGAAACTTATCCGGTACGCGACTGGGGCTTATTGCCATCACGGCTGCAGCCGCCGGCGATGTTGCCGCCTGGTGTATACTCGCTTTTATCGTTGCCATCGTAAAAGCCGGATCCGTCAACTCATCTCTCTATACAATAATAGCGGCCGTAGTTTATGTAGCCATTATGCTAACTGGTGTGAAACCACTGCTCAAAAAACTCGCGGGCCTGCATAGTGGGCAGGGATCATTGAAAAGATCTTCAATGGCAGTCATATTTGTGGTATTGCTGGTTAGCAGCTATTGCTGCGAAGTAATAGGCATTCATGCGCTGTTCGGCGCATTTCTGGCAGGTGTCATTATGCCCTCCGAATGGAACTTCCGCAAACTGCTGATTGACAAAATTGAAGATGTTGCCCTTGTACTACTCCTGCCACTGTTTTTTGTTTTTACAGGGCTGCGCACTCAAATTGGGCTCATAAACGAATCCTCACAATGGGTAACCTGCGCTCTGATAACAGCAGTGGCTGTAACAGGCAAATTTGCCGGAAGCGCATTCGCCGCGAGAAGCACCGGTGAAACATCAAAAAACAGCCTTTCAATAGGCGCGCTGATGAACACGCGCGGGCTGGTGGAACTGGTAGTGCTGAATATAGGCTATGACCTGAAAATCATTACCCCGCAGCTATTTGCAATGATGGTGATTATGGCACTTTTTACCACACTCATGACCAACCCCTTACTAAACCTTATCAACAAATTATTTAAAGAACCTGATTACTGATGGCTGATGGCTACCACTCCCCGTTCAGCGGGTACGTTTTGGTTGTTTTGGCAAATGACAGGTTAATAGATGCCCTTACGCCCGAATTATGCCCCATCCTGCTGTCCCACGACTGTACAAAATCAACCCTTACTACTCTTGCCGCCTTATAACCAATATTATCAACTCCGGCAAACGCCTCAGTGTAATAATCATTCTCTCCGGCATAAAACGCATTCCCGCCAAGCAGAAAAAACCACCTCAGTTGCCTGAAAACCGGCAGCTTATTGCTAAGCATCCCGCGCATGTGATATTCTATGTGCGCCTCTCCGTAAAACGGTTCCGTATTGCTGAATTCGTAAAATGGTGCCATCTGAAAACTCTCCAGGTATGGTGCCGCCACGCCAATTCCACGGTTGCCATACAAATGCATCAGGTCTGGTACAGACACATATTTACTGTTAATAAAACCGCCAATAGCAACGTTATAACTCAGATTGCCCAGCAGGCGCAAATGAAAATCATCTTTTACTGAAAACCGCCATTTGTCAAAATCACTTACGCTGCCTGAGATACCGGGAATACCTTTCTTATAGGCCAGCGTAAACACAGGCCAGTTACTGCCGCTCGCAGCTTTACGATCCGGCAATATTAAATAGGTGTAACCCGGCTGATACGAAAGCACAGTTTCCACCAATGCGGCATCATTTTTTTGCCATGCCGAGGCCTTGCTGGTCAGATATAATGGAGCATTGGCTTTAAAGCCTTCCTTACCTCCATCTATAAAACTGTATGTAGATGTATTCTCCAAAGGCAGCCTTTGCTGGTAGGATGCCTTCAGATGCCAACGTAAACCTGTACCATGGTTGTGGGCCAGATAAAGCGCCCCCTCCCAGCACTCATATATTTTCAGGTCATTCTCCCGGTAAAAAAGTGCAGAGTAAGAGTTCAGCCATTCTGACACCGGATTCATACCATTGTACTGAAAAACGTACTTGCCTCCCTCCAGGCCATAGGTCCAAGCCCTGTTCAGAAAAGCTTTGTCCTGATAGGTATAGTATAGCCTACCTGCAACATTCAGGTGTTCATTGGAGAAGCCGTACCGCACTGCCAGATCGCCGTGCAAATTCTTACCCGTGTCAACAAAATGCCGCCAGTGTAGCTTGGCAGCTGCATTAAATCCCTCTACCGTGTTATAATTCACCATATTGTCTGGCCCCAGCAACAGTTGGTTGGTAGTAAAATTATCTTTGTACTTTTTGGAGTGGTAGGTATATCCACTGGCCAGTAACGCCAACGGCTTTAGCTTGTTTTCTTTTCGCCGGGCAGAGTCAAGGTAGCCCGGGGTTGAGTAGCGCCGGGCAAGGCTGTCTTTTGCTGTAAAATTTTCGCGCTCGTCCTTTTGCAAGGGTATAGGCCTGGCAACATTCCAATAGGACGTATCCATTTTTGTTGCCTGTTTATCATACCTGCTGACAACCTTATCAGCAAATACGCTGTCAGCTATCGGCTGATTCACCTTTTGCCCATTGTACACTGATACAAATGAACCGGTAACGTCAAACACAAAAATCTTCAGCGCAAAATACATCACCTGGCTTTTTATCACCCAGCTGCCTTTTTCGTATGGCAGGTACAACTGGTCTATAGTGAGTGTATCCACCATATCAATGCCCGACTGTTTTACCAATGTCATATTCAGGCTGTGTATTGCCCACTCATCATCCGCAATGTAAATGGTGCCGTTGAAACAGGGTTCATAAAGACGCTTTTGGGTAACGCCAATTTTATATACGGTATGCCCTCCTTCATTAACCTGTCCAAGCAGTTTGTATTTGTAGTAAAAAAGGGCATTATCACTGATCGGCGAAATAAAACCGCGCGAGTCTTTACCCATCACATTGATATTATTCTCGTAAAAAGTAATTACCGGCGGAAACTGCGAAAATCCCAACCCGCCGGCATTGCCGCTTTCATGTACCGAGTGTATCACCGTTTTGCTTTTGCTTCCGGCACTGTAATAGTCTGCGTTTTCCTCGGCAAGGTATAAAACGCCCTTGCCTGCGCTGTCCACAGCATCAGTTTCATCAAGCACTTCCTTACCCAAAAATTTCTTTGGCATCCTGCGGGATCGGATCACCCCTTTAAAATAGATTCCTGTCTGAAATGATTTGATCTGGCCAAGATGAAATTCCCTCTTGCTGATCGCATTCCTGATGATCTCATAGGCAGGGTCTTCCGCATTTGAGTGCACCACCACCTCCTTCATTTCGAGGCTCATGTCTTTCAGCACAAAATTATGCTCTATTGTTTCGCTCCCTGTAACGGTGGCATTAAATGAGCTCTGCTTGTACCCAACATACTGGCAGACAACCTTGTACAATCCGGGTGGCACGGCCAGTTCGTAATCACCGTTGCCATTGGCATTGGTACCGGTGGTAGTTCCCTCCAGATAAATAGTTGCATAGGGCAGGCTAACTCCCTGCTCATCAGTAACCTTGCCTTTAAAAACCCCGGCAGATACCCCGGTGTATAAAAAGCTGCACAGTAAGAATAATGTAAAACAGCGCCATATCTTCATAGGATTTCGGATATATCTGTTCAGAAATAGAATTGAAAACCCTGCTACTTTTTACTGAACAGGCCATGCAGTTGGGCGTCTATTTTCCGCACCACATCTGCCAGGTCGTCTTCCTTATCAGCAAAATTGCAGTTATCTACATCAATGATCAGCAACGGGCCATCTGTATATTTATCAATCCACTTGTTGTAAAACCCGTTCAGCCTTTTCAGATAATCCAGCCTGATGTTTTCCTCATACTCCCTGCCGCGTTTCTGAATCTGGTCAACTAGTGCCGGTATAGATGCCCGCAGGTAAATAAGCAGGTCAGGTGGCTGAATCAGGGCTTTCAGGTTCTGGAAAAATGAGGTATAGTTTTCAAAATCACGCTTAGTCATCAACCCCATATCAAACAGGTTAGGTGCAAATATGTAAGCATCCTCATAAATTGTGCGGTCCTGTATCACGGTTTCATTTCCAGAACGTATGTCAATAAGGTTCTTGATACGCGTATTCAGAAAGTATATCTGCAGGTTAAACGCCCATCTTGGCATGTCTTCATAAAAATCCACCAGGTACGGATTATGCTCAATATCTTCAAAATGGGGCTGCCATTTATAGTGTTTTGCGAGCATTCCGGCCAGAGTTGTCTTGCCCGAGCCGATATTGCCCGCTATGGCTATGTGCTTTGTAGTAATTTTTGGAGGCATGTTAATGAATGTTGCAGCTACACAATATAGTAACCAATTTCAACAAATTAAAATTGTTGCGTAAAATCGTTAAATATCAATAATAGTTCATTCCCATCAGCTTTCTGGCACCTGCTATCGTTTTCGATGAACTGGCCCTTCCCCTATCGGCACCTTCTTTCAGTATACGCCGCAATGCATCTTCGTCTTTTTGCAGTTCGGCAGCCTTTTCCCTAATGGGGCGCAAAAAGGCAACCATATCTTCCGCCAGTTGCTTTTTCATATCGCCATATCGTACAGTGCAGGTATTAAAGCTGTTCTTGAAAGACTCTGTCACCTCGGGCCTGGAGGTAAGCTGCATCAGCAAAAACAGGTTCTGAATGTAATCAGGCATTTCAGAGTTGTGTTCAGTAGGGCCTGCATCTGTCTTAGCCTTCATGATTTTCTTCCTGATGGTATTATCATCATCGCTCAGGAAGATGGTGGCATTTACATTCTCGCTCTTGCTCATCTTGCCATTCCCGTCCAGGCTCATGATCTTCACCGCATCATTGTTAAACCTGAACACCTGCGGCTCCGGAAAGAAATCGCCATAACGGTTATTAAACCTTTCAGCAAAATTCCGCGCCATCTCCAGATGCTGTTCCTGATCCTTGCCTACCGGCACTTTGGCGGCTCTGTGCACCAGAATATCGGCGGCCATCAGCACCGGATAGGTAAGCAGGCCCGCATTCACATTATCAGTGTGGTTCCTTACTTTTTCCTTAAATGTCGGCACCTTTTCCAGTTCACCTTTATAGGCAAGCATATTCAGCATCAGGTATAGTTCAGGTATTTCCGGAATATCACTTTGCGCAAAAAGCGCCACTTTATTCGGGTCAAGGCCACTGGCTATATTCTCAGCCGCCACCCTGAATACATTTGATTTAAGTTCCTTAGGATCGGGATGTGTAGTTAATGCGTGGTAATCTGCCACAAAAAAGTAGCATTCATAGTTTTCCTGCATCAACACATAATTCTGTATTGCCCCAAAGTAGTTACCCAGGTGCAGATACCCCGTTGAGCGTATTCCGCTTACAACAATTTCTTTGCTCATGTGGCAAAGATAATGGCTAGTTGATAAAATATTGTTGCTATTGCCGTAATGCAAAAGGCCGCACCGATAACGATGCGACCTAATATGAATCTCTCCACCTCATTCTCGTCTATTTTCACAATTATTTCAGCTTAAACGAGATTGGCAATGTAAAGTATACCGACACCTTCTTACCCTTGCTTTTACCCGGCACCCATGGCGGCATCATATTCACTACCCTCAGGGCTTCTGCCGACAGTGTCGTGTCGGGCGACCTGAGGATTACCGGATCAACAATTTTGCCAGTCTTGTTCACAACAAACCGCACTATTACTTTGCCTTCTATCCCCTTTGCACGGGCGCCATCGGGGTACTTAATGTTATCACCTAGAAATTTAGGCAGGTCGTACTTGCAGTCCGGCATCTGGTCTATCTTTCCATCAATAGGTTTTTCATCCTGAGTAGTCTTATCTGCCGCCTTGCTTCCCTTACGGGCATTCTGGGCATTGCTTTGCAACACAACAGCAGTGGACAGGAAAAGACAAATGGCACTACCCAAGATCAGTGCGGTTTTTGCAGGGCTGGTTTTTTCTCTCTTTTGTAACATAACGATTCGGCGTTTTATGGGATGAATAATAAATGAATGCATAACAGGTAAACAATTTGTATTAAACACAGTAGACAACAGCAAATGTGAATATGCCACCTTTGATACAGTCACTTTACTATCAGCTTGAAATTCATGCACCGCCTGCAGCTCTTTTTTGATCCACAATAGAAGCAAATTCGGCCAGCAAAGCGCCTGAACCAGATTGATGAATAAAATGTCGAAGGTATGTTTGTGCTGTATATGCGCCAGTTCATGTTCTATGATCACCGGATCAGTTTCTGCACCCGGAATCAAAATATACCGGCCAAAACTGCCCGGCCCGAAACCGCAATCGGTGACAAGAATGTAGCCCCCCCTGTCAACTTTATTGCTGCCCCGCACCAGCCCGAGTAACTTCACAATTTTTCGTAATGTCAATGCAATCAAGCACCCCGACACTAAACCATATCCCAACCATAGCCACTTACCCAACCCAGGCACCTGACCTATGGTTTCCGGTGTAGCTTTAACGATCATCTCCTGAAGTCCGATTTCGAAGCCCTCCGCCAATGGCATATTCTTCTGTACAAATTCCGGCAATCGCAAAAAAGGGATCAGCAGCGGAAGTATTGCGCAGGCTATCAGATAAACCCTGCTGAAACCATGCATCGGTTTATCCTTTAGCGATACCCGGTAGATCAGTATCATAATGGCAGTGTAAAACAACACCAGAAATAAGTAGCTCATAATTGTAAAGATTATTGTTCGATCCTATTTATTACTCTTCATTTCCTTCAAAATGCTTTCAAGTTCTTCGATACTGATGTTCTTTTCTTTGGCAAAAAACGAAAGCATATTGGTATAAGACCCCTCAAAGTAGCCCTTCACAAATTGCTTCATAGATCGCCTGGTGTAATCATCCTTTTTCACCAGCGCATAGTACCGGTTCGATTTACCGAACGACTCGTACGCCACAAATCCTTTGTCGCCCAGTATTTTAATGATGGTGCTAACCGTGTTGTAGTGCGGCTTTGGCTCCGGCATATCATCAACTATATCTTTTACAAAAGCCTTATCCAGCCTCCATAGCACCTGCATTATCTCTTCTTCTGCCTTAGTAAGCGGTTTAAATTGTGTCTTCATAAATCCTGCGTAAACTAATTATTTAGTAAAATTACTAAGTATTTAGTTTTAAAACTAATTTTTTAGTTAAAAACGACGAAATTTTTATTTTATTACGATATGTATACATTAATTACAGAATATTTTGATAGGAACAGAGGAGTATGCACTGATTTCAATAATGGCATCTATACAAAGCTAGAATAAACCCAAATTATTGTACTTTTGCACTCCCAAAATAACATTAGTGCGGTCAGTATATATAACCAGGCTTTCAAAATTTTTGCCAAACGAACCTGTTTCTAACGATCAGATGGAAGGGGTTCTGGGTATGATTAACGGGAAACCCTCCAGGGCAAGGCGAATTGTGCTGAACAATAACGGTATCAAAACAAGGTACTACGCCATAAAAGACGGGCAGTTTACCCATACCAATACCCAACTGGCTGCTAAAGCCGTTGGCATGCTGTTTGATGAAAAACTGCCACTGGAAAAACTCGAATTGCTGGCTGCCGGCACTACTTCACCCGAACAACTGCTGCCATCTCATGCATCTATGGTACATGGCGAACTGGGCGCAAAAAACATAGAAATTGTCAGTGTTGCAGGTTCCTGCTGCAGCAGTATTCAGGCTTTAAAATACGCCTATATGTCTGTGGGTGCCGGCCTCACTGAAGTGGCCGCCAGCTGCGGTTCTGAGCGTATGTCTACCTGGCTCATGGCATCCCGCTTTCAGTCGGAAGCAGACAGTTGGCAGGAAATAGACAAGAATCCATACATAGCTTTTGAAAAAGATTTCCTCCGCTGGATGCTCAGCGATGGCGCAGGCGCAGCGCTGATGCAGGGTACGCCTAATGCAGACAGTATATCGCTGAAGATTGAATGGCTGGAGATCAGTTCTTACGCCAACGAACTGGAAACCTGCATGTATTCAGGTGCCGTTAAGAACCCCGATGCATCGCTTACAGGCTGGAATGATATGGAAGTGGCCCGCTGGGCAAACGAAAGCGTATTCTCCCTGAAACAGGATACGAAATTGCTGGCGGAGAACATCATCAAAAAAGGAGGCGAGTTCCTGAGCAAGCTCATGAAAACCAACGGCCTTACTGCCGATCAGGTTGATTACTTCCTACCGCATATGTCCAGCGAGTTCTTCAAAAAAGAAATGTATGCCACTATGGCGTCAATAGGCCTGGAAATGCCTTATGAGAAGTGGTTTTACAACCTGCCTGCTGTAGGCAATGTAGGCAGTGCATCAGCATATATTATGATGGAGGAACTGTTAAACAGCGGCAGGCTGAAAAAAGGCGAGAAAATTCTCGTAATGATACCTGAGAGCGCTCGTTTCACCTATGCCTACCTGTATCTGACAGTTGTTTAGTCATACAATCGGCTGCATAATCAAAGTACATACACCGGATTTAATTAACCGCACCGGAATTGCATTTCACTGTTTCTTAACGCAGACTGCCGTCTTATGTTATAGCATTAGCTTCAGTTAGTGTATTTTTACACTAAATTTAATTGATGAGGCCAGTATTTATAACCAGACTATCCGTTTTTCTGCCGAACGACCCTGTGTCGAACGAAGAAATGGAAGGAATTCTGGGCCGCGTTAGTGACCGTACTTCTAAAGCACAGATGGCTGTGCTCAGAAACAATGGTATAAAAACGCGTTACTACGCCTTTCGCAATGGCAAGAGCACGCACTCAAGTGCGCAGCTGGCTGTTACTGCCATTAATAGTCTCTTTGATGAGCAGTTGCCTGTTGACCAGCTCGATTTGCTGTCGCTTTCCACATCATCGCCTGAGCAGTTGTTGCCTTCTCATGCCTCTATGGTGCATGGCCTCATGGGCAAAAAAAATGTTGAGATTGTCACCTCTACCGGCGCCTGCTGCACCGGAATTCAGGCATTGAAATACGGCTTCATGGCTGTAGGTACCGACAATGCCGGAGTTGCAGCCTGCTGCAAATCTGAAAAAGTATCCACTTGGATGCGCGCATCACGTTTTCAAACCGAAGCGGAAAATCTGGAGCGCCTACAGGCCGAACCGATCATCGCCTTTGAAAAAGATTTCCTGCGGTTCATGCTCTGCGATGGTGCAGGTGCTGCCCTGCTGCAAAGCAAACCGAACGAAACCGGCATTTCACTCAAAATAGAATGGATTGATATCCGCTCGTATGCCAACGAACTGGAAACCAGCATGTATGCAGGTGCCGTAAAAAACGCAGATGCCACGCTCACCGGCTGGAACGAACTCAGCGTGCAGGACTGGACAGAAAAAAGTGTATTTTCTTTCAAGCAGGATACAAAACTGCTGGGCGGAAACATTATTGCAAAAGGCGGCGAATACCTGCGTGAACTGATGGACAAACACGGTATTTCTGAAGATAAGATAGACTATTTTCTGCCGCACCTTTCCAGCGAATATTTTAAAAATGAAATGATCACCTGGCTTAAGAAGATCGGACTCGATCTGCCACCTGAAAAATGGTTTTATAACCTCACTAAAGTGGGCAATATAGGCAGCGCATCGGCATATGCTATGCTCCACGAATTATTCAACAGTGGCAGGCTCAGGCAGGGTGATCGTATTCTGGTCATGGTTCCTGAAAGCGCCCGATTCACATATGGCTATATGTACCTCACAGTAGTTTAACCAACACATCAATGAAACCAAAAATACTGGTAGTTTACTATACACAAACCGGGCAGTTACGTCAGATTCTCGACAGCATCCTTTCTCCTCTAGCTGATAAAGCTGAGATAGACTTCTGTCCTGTTGAGCCGGTAAAACCATTCCCTTTCCCATGGAATGCACTCCATTTTTTCGACACAATGCCGGAAACTGTCGTGCAGCTCCCCTGCGCCATAAAACCTTTGAACTCGTCCGTCAAAGAAAAAAACTACGACCTCGTGATTCTGGGCTATCAGCCGTGGTTCCTCAATCCTTCCCAGCCCACAACTGCGTTGCTGCAAAGCGAATTCGCAGGGCTGCTCAACAACAAAAATGTGGTTACCGTTGTTGGCTGCCGCAACATGTGGCTGCATGCACAGGAGAAGGTTAAAGAATACCTCTCTGCTGCGAAGGCAAATCTGGTTGGCAACATTGTACTTACAGACAGCAGCCCCAATCTCATTTCGCTGCTCACAGTTATCCGTTGGTCGTTCAAGGGTCAGAAAGAAGCTTCTGGCCTGCTGCCTGCAGCAGGTGTTCAGGATGCTGATATTGCCGCCGCCAGCCGGTTTGGGCATATTATATTCAAGCACCTGTCTGAGAATTCCTTGGGCAGCCTGCAGACAGACCTGCTGAATCAGCAGGCGGTGCAGTTAAGACCGGGTCTTGTAATACTGGAGCAGAGAGGCATAAAGAACTTCCGGTACTGGGCTAAATTTATCCGTGAAAAAGGAGGACCTGGCGCACCTGAAAGAGCCGGCAGAGTGCTGCTGTTCAAGAATCTGCTGCTCGTGGGCATTTTTATACTGTCTCCCATTTCTGCGCTAACCGCAAAAATCAAACAGTTCATCAAACGAAAATCCTTGCTGCAGGATGTAGAATATTTCAAGCAGGTTCAGTTCGAAAAAAACAGGATATAAGAAGTGTATAAACCAACTACCCAACCACTTTCGAAATTCAAACAATTACCGGGCAATCAGTATGCTGTTCTTCTATAACTTTCTTCTGGCGCTGTACCATCTGGTTATCCGGATATTTTCATTGTTCAATGAAAAGGCAAAACGCTGGATCGATGGCAGAAAGAACTGGCAGCAGCATATAGGTAACACACTGCAAAAAGGCGAACGCAGAATATGGATACATTGTTCCTCGCTGGGCGAGTTTGAACAGGCCCGACCGGTAATTGAAGCACTGAAAAACCAGTACCCGACATATAAAACAGTGGCAACTTTTTTTTCGCCATCTGGCTACGAAGCATGCAAAAAAAACAACCTGCCGGATTATATTTTTTATCTGCCGCACGATACTCACCGCAATGCTCAGGAGTTCATAGCGCTTACAGAACCTGTTCTGGCCGTATTTATAAAGTACGAATTCTGGTACCATTACCTCTCCCACCTGAATGCAAAGCAGATACCGGTCATTCTGGTTTCAGGCGCATTCAGGCAGGGACAGCCTTTTTTCAAGTGGTATGGAGGCCTGTTCCGCAAAATGCTGCACAGCTTCAGCTACTTTTTTTTGCAGGACGAAATTTCCAGGCAAATGCTGCAATCCATAGGCATCGACAAGAATGTTGTCATTTCCGGCGATACCCGTTTCGACCGGGTAACTGCCATAGCCTCAGATGTAAAGCCTATCCCTTTCATAGACGCATTTAAAGACAACAGCAAACTGCTCATTGCCGGCAGCACTTGGCCCGGCGATGAAGCCATACTCAGAGATTGCCTCTCCTCCCTTCCGGATGACTGGAAACTGGTAATTGCACCGCACGAGATAGATGACGCTCATATCCGTAAGATCAGACAGCTTTTTGATAACCAGCCTGTACTATACTCTGAATTATTGGGAGGTTCCAACGCCAACGGCAAAAGAATTCTCATCATTGACAACATCGGTATGCTTTCCCGCTTATTTGCATACGGAGATATCGCTTTCATCGGTGGCGGATTTCAAAAAGGCGGAATTCACAACACCCTGGAGCCTGCTGTCTTTGGTCTGCCGGTAATAATGGGGCCGGTATATCATAAATTTGTCGAAGCAAAACGGCTGGTGCAGCAGGGTTTTGCTTTCCCGGTAAATGATGCCACCGAAGCAATATCTGTATTGGACCGGCTCATAAACGACAACAATTCCCGCAAAGAACTCAACCGGTCCATCCGCACTTTTATGCAGCAAAATACCGGTGCCACCAGCACCATAATGGACCGCATCCGTGCTGAAAAATGGCTGAATTAAGCCACTTAACCCTTATTCATCAATTGCCTCTATTCCCGTATTGCTATTCAGTTACCCGTATAGACGTGCCTTAGCGGCAATATTCATAACTTTGCACATCTTATTATGAGCAGGAAAGGAAAGGTTTTGGTGGCTATGAGCGGCGGTATAGATAGTACCGTCAGTGCTTTGATGCTCCACGATCAGGGATACGAGGTGGTGGGTATCACCATGAAAACATGGGACTATGCCTCAGCCGGTGGTGGAAAAAAAGAGACAGGCTGCTGCAACCTCGATTCGTTTAACGACGCCCGCGCAGCAGCAGTAGAGCATGGGTTCCCCCACTATGTGCTGGACATACGTGATGAGTTCGGCGACCACGTTATTAACAATTTTGTTGAAGAATATATTGCCGGACGCACACCCAACCCATGTGTGCTGTGCAACACCCATATCAAATGGGCTGCACTGCTCAAGAGAGCCGATGCGCTTAACTGCGATTTCATAGCAACAGGACACTACGTAAAGGTGCGTGAAGAAAACAGCCGCTTTGTGCTTTCAAGAGCCAAAGACCTCACCAAAGATCAGAGCTATGTGCTATGGGGCCTGGGACAGGATTGCCTTTCACGCAGCATTTACCCGCTGGGCGACATGCTGAAAACAGAAGTCAGGCAGTTAGCCTGGGATATGGGCTATAAAGAACTTTCAAAGAAAGCCGAAAGCTATGAAATTTGCTTTGTGCCCGATAATGACTACCGCGGCTTTCTGAAAAGAAATGTAGCCGGCCTCGAAGAACGTGTTAAGGGCGGCAATTTTGTTTTGTCTGATGGCACCGTGGTTGGCAAACACCAGGGGTATCCTTTCTACACCATAGGCCAGCGCAAGGGTCTGGATATTGCTATGGGCAAACCCATATTTGTAACCAACATACTGCCCGAAAGCAACACCGTTGTAATTGGTGAAGCACACGAGCTCCAGAAAAATGAAATGCTGGTGAAAGGCCTAAACATGGTTAAGTACGAAACCATCCCGGATGGTATGGAAGCCGTTACTAAAATTCGCTACCGCGATCCCGGCACAGAAAGTGTTCTAACAAATGTTGCCGGCGGACTGCACGTTAGCTTCAACCATTCTGTAAGTAGCATCGCTCCCGGACAGTCGGCAGTGATATATGAGGGAGACGATGTAGTGGCTGGCGGCATCATACAAAAAGAAATAAATTAATATCACCGACGCTTCACCAACTATTTTTTAGCTATTTTCGTTTCTTTAATTATATTTGTGAATAAACGGAATTCAGAATCTTATGATAAGGAAGATTTTTAATGGTTTTTTATTGGTAGCTGCATTGGGCTTTGCGTTTTTTTCTTGTAAAAAAGCTACAAATCCGCTTACAGACCCTACCCGTAATTATTTTCCGCTGCAATTCGGGAGGTACATCACCTATGCTGTAGATTCTATATATTACAATTCCGCCGAAGGCACAAAAACTGAGACCAGGTGCCAGCTGAAATATGCTGTAACTGATACCTTTACGGATAAGAAAAAAAGGGTTTCCTACATCATGGACGTGTATTACCGTCCGTACGAAGGTGCCGACTGGGTTCCGAGCCGCGTAATTCTAATTACCCCAACTACGTCAAATCTGCTGTATACTCAGGATGGCACCCAGTATGTAAAACTTACTTTCCCTATTACAGAAGGTACTACTTGGCAGGGCAATCAGTATGCGCAAGTGCAGGATTCATTATTCAGCTACCTCAGTGGCTGGAATTATGTATATCAGAAATACCATCAGCCTTACTTCAATGGATTCGTATCATTCGACAACACAGTTACTGTGCTGGAAAATGATGAGAACTTCAATTACCAGAACGTTGACTCTACTGTTTATGGCCACAGAACATACGCCAAAGAAGTGTATGCTTGGAACGTGGGTATGATTTACAAAGAGTGGACGCACTATAGCTGGGGCGGTGCTGATACCACCCAGAACAGGACCGGATATACCGTTATCATGCGGGCGCTGGACCATAATTGATTTTATGTGCAGAAAAGTCATTCTGACTTGGTTGGTGTTGTTGATTTTTTGTTGTGAAAAATCGTTGGCACAGCAATTTGCATACGTTGTTTCATTCACCGATAAGAATAATACACCCTACAGTCTTTCTTCACCATCTTCATATCTGTCTGCAAGGGCCATTGCCCGCCGCACAGCACAGGGCATTCCTGTAGATAGCACAGATCTTCCTGTAGTAAATAAATACATCGACAGTACGTTGGCACTGACCGGAGGTATCTTTCACGGATCATCCCGCTGGTTTAATTTTTGTATCATCCTCGTATCAGACACCTCTTTTATACACGCCTTATCCGGCAAGTCATTTATCAGCAGCACAAAACTGGTGGGCGTTTACGCTACTTTCCTGCATCACAAAGCATCCAATACAACAGGCAGCGCAGTACCTACGTTCAAGCCGGCAAAAAAAACAACAACAGACGCATCCTACTATGGCTGGACTTGGGATCAGACGCAGATTGTAAACGGCAACTATCTGCACAATAATGGCTTCAAAGGTACCGGTAAGCTGATAGCGGTTATTGATGCCGGCTTTACAGGCGCAGACCTGCACACTGGCTTCGACAGCCTCCGCAATTCCGGAAGAATTCTCGACACACACGACTTTGTGTATAACGATAACACTATTTTTAGTTTCGATACGCACGGCGCTACAGTGCTGTCAACAATTGCGGGTTACATACCCAATAATCCGCCCAATAATTATATAGGCTCTGCCCCCCTTGCGTCATACGCATTGTATGTCACAGAAGATGGCGCTTCTGAGCAGCCTATTGAACTGTACAACCTCGAACTGGCAACCGAACGCGCCGACAGTATTGGTGCTGATATCGTCACATCTTCGTTGGGTTACAATACTTTCACCGACCATTCGCTCGATCTGAATTTCGCAACTGACCTGGACGGCAAAACCACTATATGCTCGCGTGGCGCAAACGCCGCCACCAAAAAGGGCATGCTGTTTGTTGCTTCAGCCGGCAATGAGGGTGGCAACGGCTGGAACATGATCCTTACTCCTGGCGATGCCGACAGCGCGCTTACAGTGGGTTCAGTTGATGCCGCTGGATCGGCATGGGGCACAAGCGGATATGGGCCTAATGCTGCAGGGCAGATCAAACCGGATGTTTGCGGACTGGGACACTTTGCCGCTGTCTTTACTATTGGCGGAGGTCTGGGTTATCAGGATGGCACTTCCCTTTCTACTCCACAGATGGCAGGCTGGGCTGCTTGTTTATGGCAGGCTAACCCATATGCTACTCCTTACCAGATCAGGCAGGCTATTATCCGCTGCGCAAGTCATTATAGCGCACCAACCAATCACATAGGGTATGGCGTACCTAACTTCAACTGCACAGAGCAACTGCTGAATGTATCCAATACACCGCCCCCGTATCTTCCAGGTAGCTGGGTTGCTGTTATTCCAAATCCGTTTCATGGCGACTTACGCATCTCCGCCTATCCCGATACCAACAGCGATGTTGAATTCCGTTTGCTGGATGTAACCGGCAAAAGTATTACCACTATGACAACATTCCTGTTCAAAGGTTACAATCCTTTATTTACATTACCGGTTGAGAACCTGCCGGACGGCATTTATTTCCTGAAGGCCATATCCTCATCCCGGCAGCAGGTAATCAGGATGGTGAAACAGTAGCATCGCTTTCTTTCGGCACAAAGAAAAACAATGCTGTGAAGAAGGAATAAAACATGATACCTCTTTGTTGCGATAGAATACACTCTGTAAAACACGTTGCCGCTATCAAAACCATCAGGCACAAATACAATTGATTTTTCGTTGTCAGGCTCCGTCTTAAGTGCCATACAAAGGTGCCAGCTAACAGTATAATACCTGCCACACCAAAACAAAGCCACTCATAGATATACTCATTGTGCGGGTCATGGTAAAGGTCAGGCAATGGATGATGCAGCATACGAACAAAAGACTGCAGCTGCATCACCGTGTACACTCGGCCTGGCCCCACACCTGTAATCCAGTAATGCTGTAGCAGGTTCATATCCATATTCCATATTAGCTGCCGGGCATATACAGAATTATCGTTGGTAAGTGTCTGTTTTTCTGCACTGAAAAACTGAACCATTTCATTTATGCGCTGAGCAATAAACGGCACAAATAGCCAGGCACATACTGTAGTCAGGGTTAAGCCTGCCAGCAGCCATTTGAATTCTTTGAATTTGCCTTTTTTAGAAATAAAGAACAGCACAACAACTGCCGAAGTTGCCAGCATAGGTGTCTTGGCGCCTAATGCCAGCAGAAACACAAACGAAAGAAACAGGAGCAGGTTTACGCGCAACTGGCTCAGCCGTATGCCTCGTTCCGCAGCATACAGCAATATAAAAATCACAAACCCAAGATACATGGACAGGTAGGTAGGATGAATATCAGTGAAGTGATGCACCATACCCCTGTAGGCAACATGTGTCATAACCCCGGGATCATTTAAAGCAAAATAATGGTAAGCCACCCCGGCATTGGCTATCAGGCAGGTGGCCAGGCACCCGTATACAAAATACAGTAGCTCTTCAATGATCAGTTTTGCAAAAGCCGGTGCAATAAATGCAAACAGAAAAGGCATAAACAAATAAGAAACGCGCTGGCCTATCAGTGTCATCAGCCTGTGCATGTACTCATGCGGCGTAAACGGTATAGCCAACAGAAAAAGAAAAAAACCGGCTGAGATGACGGCAGCATTTACTGCATTCCCCTTTGTAAGCCTGCCATAGCTATTAACCGTACGCACCAGAAAATAAACGCTTACTGCCATAGTCACCCATACCTGCAACTTCATAGGCAGGAAAAAGGTCAGCAACAGCAGCCTCGTCAGGTACCGGTCAATGTTATTTATAGCAGTCATTTTTTACTTCTGCTTTTTGCAAATTCCCGCCTCGCCTCATCCACAAATCCGGTAAACTCCAGGTTAAACCGCTCCTCCGAAAACCGCATAGCGTTTTCTCTGATCTCAAGATGGTTGCCCAATGGCTGCTGTTCAAATTTCAGCACAGCTGCGGCCACTCCTTCTTCCGTCTGCTCAGGATACAAATAACCGGTTGTGCCGTCAATAACAGTTTCCCTGTACCCGCCATAGTCGAGTGCTATTACCGGCGTGCCACAGGCTTGCACTTCCACACACATAATCCCAAAATCCTCCTTTGCACCAAAGATACAGGCTTTGGCCTGCTGCACATACCTGATCATTGTCTCGTCGGGCTGATACCCCAGCCATTCAATGTTGGCACAATCTTTAAATTCATCAAATTCCCTGGCACCCCAACCCTCGCCTATCAGTTTCAGCTGCCTGTCCGGCATATGCTTAAACGCCCTTGCTATCATATACATCTTCTTGTACGGTACTACCCTGCCCACACATAGATAATAATCCTGTCGGGGGGCTGTACTGAGCAAGAACTTATCTGTCCGCACTGGCGGATAGATTACTTTCGACTCCCTGCCATAACTGCGCATGATGCGCTGCCGTATGTGCTCTGAATTGGCAATAAAATAGTGCACATTATTTGCCGTAGCCGCATCCCATCGCCTCAGGTACTGCACATACCACCTGTAAAATCCTGTTCTTCCCAGCCAGTGCCCTTTGGCATAATCGTCATACATATCCCATATGGGGCGTAGCGGTGTGTGGCAGTAACAGATATTCAGCGTATCAGGGGTACTCCTGAATCCCTTGGCAACAGCATGCGAGGTAGAAAGAATAAGATCATAACCACGCAGATTAAACCTCTTCATGAGCCAGGGCATCACCGGAAGGAAGTACCGGTACAATTTCGAAATAAGTGGCACATACTGCAGCACTGATGTTTTCACCGGCTTGCCTTTGAGTATATCGGCTCTGGCATCTTGCGGAAATTTGTCAAAGAGGCCATAGATGTCCATTTCCTCTTTTTCGTACAGCGCAATAATGGCACCCGCCACTTTCTCAGCACCTCCGTTTGCATTAAACCAGTCTTGAACAAAAGCTAATTTCATTCCTGCTGCAAAATACGGCATTAATTCGGCCAATTTGAACAGCCTTCCCTTCTGCCGGTTTAAATCCGCCTCACGCTCCGCATATCATAGTTGTTGCTAAACCTTTCATTTTCCTTCCAGCGCAGTGCCACAATGAGGACTCTTTTTGCATCCGGTATATTTTATGTAGTTTTCCATACAGACAGCATGTATCCATATGCAACCACGCATAGAATCCATACCCGAAAAAAAGCTTGTGGGCAAACGGCTGCGAACATCTCTTGCCCACAACCGTACGGCAGAACTCTGGAAGAGTTTTATGCCACACAGGGGCGAAATAATCAATGCTGCCGGGCAAGAGCTGTTTTCCATAAGCGTATTTGATGCCGGATATTTTTCAGTCTTCAATCCGCTTACCGAATTCGATAAATGGGCCGCTGTACTTGTCAGCGATCATGCTCCCGTGCCAACTGGTATGGAAATCCTGACAATTCCGGCAGGCTTGTATGCTGTGTTCAATTACAAAGGGCTAGCCAGCGCTGGGGCTACATTCTTTCAGTATATATATGGCACATGGATTCCCGGTTCGGAGTACGAACTTGATAACAGGCCTCACTTCGAAGTACTTGGAGACAAATACAAAAATGAACATCGCGCCTCCGAAGAAGAAGTGTGGATACCGGTCCGAATAAAGGCTTAGCGGCGTAGTTGTTTCTCTACCTCAGCTATCGTATACACCTCTCTTCTGTTTCTGCCAAAAGGATCGAGATAAACTTTTTTCTGAAAAAGGTCTAACTGATAGGTCTTCCCGCTATTCGATTTCAGATAAATTGACCACTCGTCCCTTTTGATTTCAAAATAATCTTCTGTGCCTTCATTGCTGGAATTATACCAGTCGCCGCCGTTTTTGTGCGTGAAAGCACCCCGTACATTGCCACCGGTGTATATGATGCGCTTTGCTTCAGTTGGCCTGACTGCATCATTGCCACCGCGCCCGTTTGACTGGTTATCCGCCTGCGGACGGCTGTTTTGATACAGATTGTCTGCATGGCTGCTATTCAGCATAGGCTTGTCTCGGCCTGGTTCATTCGCCGGCTGTCTTTGTGGCTCCGACACATTTGGCGGCGGCACCGCATGCCTGGGGTCCTCAATATGTGAGCGGTTATGCCCTGGAGCTGCGATTATTTTTATGGAAGATATTTTATCATTCCACTCTCTGTCATACCCTGTCACAGTCCAGTCAGATTCCAGATACTTGGACGCACCACCGTAATTTGCATCCTGAAACACCTGTATCTTCCATCCATATGGTATTCTTATCGAACTGATTTTATCATTCCAGTCATTGCCAACCCACGGCACCGATTCCGAAAATTGTTTTGTGGCACCGGAAAAGTTGGCATCCCAGTACACTGTAATACCATTATTTACCTCTTCTTTACGTAGTATTTTGATAGACGATATCTTGTCGTTCCAGCTAAGGTCGTAATTAGTTACTGTCCAATCTGACTCAATAATTTTAGATGCACCGCCGTAATTTGCGTCCTGAAACACCTCTATCTTCCATCCGCGAGGTACTTTGATTGAGCTGATTTTATCATTCCATTCATTCCCAATCCAAGACACAGATTCGGAGAATTGCTTCGTGGCACCGGAATAATTTGCATCCCAATACACTGTTATCGCCTGCGCATTAGCCATGGTCGAAACACATACCAGCATTATTGTACTCAATAGCAGCTTTTTCATTTTAATTGTTTTAAGGTGTATGATTTTAATATTCGAAGGAATTTGAAAATCAATTGCTTTCAGATGAACACCTGATAAATTTTCGCATTCTTGCCGGCTACCAAAATAACAGAGATTCCTCAAAAAAAATAATTTCATCAGGTTTTTCTCAAAAAACATGCTGCAATTGCCAGCAACACGATTATGTTATGGGTATTGCTAGAAATTCCTTGATCGCGCCGACTTAAAACATTACACCTTTTATAACATTTGTCATAAAATTTACTCATAAAACAGTCTAACTTTGTACATATGGTTACAAGGCACTTTCAGCTTTTCGTTATTATATTTTGTTGCTTCTTTGGGGCAGGTATTGCCACCGCACAAAACGGATTCGAAAATATCATCCAGATAAACGGTGTAACCATGACTGCTGACAGCCTGCGGGCAGTACCAGACGTTACTATTACCGTAAAAAACAAGAACAGAGGCGTAGAGTCAGGTTTTAACGGCGTATTCTCACTTGTATGTTATAAAGGCGACACACTACAGTTCAGCAGCCTGGGGTTCCGTTCAAAAGAATTTATTGTTTCCAAAAACCTGGAAGGCCAGTATTTTTCACTGATTCAGCTGATGGTGCAGGATACTTTTTACCTGCCTGAAACCATTATCAGACCACTGCCTTCCAAAGAAGGGTTCGACTACGCTTTCCGGTACTGGAATATACCCAACGACAAATACGAAATAGCCCGCAAAAACACAGATGCCTATTTGCTGCGTGTATTAGCTTATACTCTGCCTATAGACGGGCACAATGCACAGTCAAGAATGCAGCAGCAGATGGCCAACGATGCTGTTTATTACGGCATGCAGAAACCCATGAACATCTTGAACCCGCTTGCCTGGGGCGAGTTTTTTGAAGCGTGGAAAAGAGGGGATTTCCGCCGCCAGAAAGAATACTACAAAAACGATTATTAGTTTAGTTACTTAGTGCCCGCAAAGGCACGGCATTAATTCAGGCCATACTCACTTACCAGCCAGATAAACTGAGTAAGTACTGCTGCACCCAGTTTTAATTCCCTGTGGTTTACGTTTTCAAATACATCGTTGTCTGTATGGTGCAGATCGAAATAACGTTGTGAGTCAGGCAACAGTCCTCCCAGCGGTACACCCAGTTTGTCATGCAGCGGCGATATATCAGACCCACCCTCATCGTGGTCAAAATCATATACGCCATAAGGCAGAAAAAGGTTTTTGTACTTTTTGATATGCTCACGCTGCGCTGGCTTTACTTCCATGCCTATGCCCCTTGGCGTGAACCCGCCTGCATCGGTTTCCAGCGCTATCACATGCTGTTCATGCTTTTTCATTGCAGAATCTGCATAAGCCTGGCCACCCTTCTGCCCGTTCTCTTCGTTCATAAACAGTACCGCCCTGATTGTGCACTTCGGCTTAATGCCTAATGCCTTGAACGCCCTGATCACTTCTATAGACTGAACACAGCCGGCCCCGTCATCCTGAGCTCCCTCTCCTACGTCCCATGAATCCAGGTGCCCGCCTATTGTAATGATGCGTTCCGGCTTCTCAGTTCCTTTTATCTCACCTATAACATTGTAAGACCGCACAGGATCCGGCATCATGTGGCACTCAGAGGTCATCCTGGCAACCACACCTCCCTTCAGGCAGGCATCCGCAAGCTTGTCGGCAGTATAATTGCCCAGTGCCATTTCTGGTATCTTTTTGGTACTGTCTTTGTAGTACATCCCGCCTGTGTGCGGGTAATCATCTTCTCCTGTAGACATTGATCTGATGATAACACCCACTGCACCTTTTTCAACGGCTACGCTCGGGCTTCCGCCACGGTATTTCACCGCATCGCCATAGCCGTTAAAAGTAAAAATGAAATCCTGCCTGAAACGGTAATTGAAAAACACAATTTTTCCCTTAACCATGTTCTCAGGCAATGCCTTGAACTCATCGTAGTTATGTACCATCACAACAGAAGCCTCCAGCGTTTTCCCTCCTGTCCCCTGGCTGTTGCCCAGCGACAATGCCCTTACCTCTTCAAATTCATTGCCCATCTTCAGGTACAGGCTTTCCTTTCCCCTGTACCAGTATGGCACATCACAGGGCTGCAGCCATACTTTATCTGCTCCTGCATCTCGCATAGCCTTCTCTCCCCACTCCACAGCCTTGGCAGCAGCCGGCGACCCGCTGATCCTGTGCCCAACTGTTTTACACAACACCCTAAGGTTATTGTAACACGTGCCATGCAGCATTATCTCATTGGCAATCTTCCTGAAGACCAGCGAATCCTGGCCAAATGATGCCGTGGCTAGTCCCAGCGCACACAATGTGAGTAAGCGTTTTTTCATATCGGGAAACAAATGTTTAACTGGTAAATCAATAAATCTTCGGCTCTAAATGAACACCGCTGTAAAGATACCCGCCGAAGACTTTACTAGTAGCCCATCAGGCTAACCCCAACAGCGGCATTTTTACTAATCTTTGGTACTCATACCTTTAAACTGATGGTGTGTTTCTTTAAACAACACATTAAAAGTGGTCAGCGAGCCATATATCGCTGTTATGTACTGTTGCAGGTCCACTTTCTCATCATCAGTCATCACCTTGTGTGCATTGATTTTTTTGTTCCATAACCCGCAGCCTGTCCCTCACCATTACTATTTTATGGAAGAATGTTTCAATAGGCACCTCTTTCGGTTGCATGGCCGGATCCCCCGGCTTCAGTATCAGATTGCCTCTTTTCCACTTGGGGCCTATGGGCACCATTTGCATCTCATGCAGCCGCTGATCCAGTATATTGCCCAGCGCCTGTTCAATATCAGCTATTGTTATTCCGGCACTGCTTTCGCCTGCCGGCACCTCTTCAATCGTTTTCAGGTCGGCATAATCCCGGCTGATGCTCTTCGTTCCCTGTTGGGATTTAAACCAGATTATGTAAAATTCAGAAGCTGTATCAACTATCACACCTTTGCCAAAATGCCCGTGCTCCACCCTTGACCCTATTCCTAACTGTGTACTCATAAAAAATTATTAAGGCTTCGAAAGTAAAGAAAAATGCCAAAATAAAGTCACGCCTTGTTTTGATCGTTTCATAACTTTACACTTTTAAACATCTTCATTTTTTGGGCAGGGCATTTAGTAAAATCGTATTTATTATGTTGGCAGGCATTCTTTTGTCTGCGGGTACCCGGTGCGCTGCACAAAATCAGGCCGACTCCCTCCGGCCTGCCTCTGTCCTGAATAACAGGCCCGGAACTTCAGCCACCAGCGATACTGCTTTCATTCCGGTCAAACCAAAGAAGTTTCAGCCCAATCCCAAAAAAGCTGGATTGTATTCCGCTATCGTCCCTGGCCTTGGCCAGTTATATAACCGGCAATACCTGAAGATCCCTTTGGTGTATGCCGGCATAGGTGTGGCAGGGTATTTTTTCTTTCGCAACAACGATTATTACCAGTCATACCGCAAAGCCTATATCGGGCGCATCAACAACCCTTACCCTACCGATAAATATGTAAACGTCTACTCTACCGATCAGCTGCAGACGCTGCAGAACGACTACAAGAAGTACCTAGATATGACCGTGCTGTTCAGCAGTATAGGTTATGCACTGCAGGTGATTGACGCCATAACTTCAGCACACCTGAAGAACTTTGATATCTCCCGCGATATATCCATGCACGTCTTGCCCGTACCTTATGCAAATGGTGCGGGGATGGCTATTGTAATGAATCTGAAGTAATTTTTTACGCAGCACCCAATTTTTGAAGCTGATGTACAACCACACGGGCTCTTTCGTCCAGTGAGTGTTCTTTAAGTGCCCGCTGATAGCCTGCTTCTTTTAAGGCAAGCCGCTCCTGTTCATGCTCCAGGTAATATTGTACCTGTTTCGCCATTTCTTCCGCATCACCAAAAAAACCGGCCTCTGTCCCTTCTTTAAAATACAGCACTGATTCCTTATTGCGCTCGTGCAACATAAAGCCAGATGAACCGGGAATATGAAACGTTCTTGATGTAATCAGGTCTCCGGATGATGCGCCCGCTACTTTCTCTGATAAAATCCCCAGATTCACTTTAGAACACTGAATAGCTGTTGCATACAGGTCGCCAACTACGCCGGTGTACTGGATACTGCTCTTTAAAATATCAGTACCTGCTTTAAACCACTGCTCACCCCATATCCTCAGGTCCGCATCGGGTAGCTTTTGTTTGAGCACAGACAGCCACATCTCCTTCTTTGGCGACCATGTACCGATAAATGACACATCGCAGCCAAACCGTTGCAGGTCTGTTGCTGAGACCTCCATTTTTCTGTGAATCTCCGGATCAAAGCCATGCGGAATAAAATAGGCATTCGTTACCCCAAATCTTTCCTCAAGGTCCTTAACACCAAAAGTTTTGGTTGTGAAAATGAGCTCATACAATGGTATGCATGCCGGTATGTTTTTACCGTGAAATGTCATGCTCACATCCGGATAAAACAATGCCAGCCTGCACCCTTTGCTTCTGGCAAACTCCAGCGTCTCAGGCCTTACAAACGCACCTTTATACACAAATACCACATCCGGCGAAAACAGTTCTATCTTATTCCTGATGGCAATATTGAACTCTTCTTCCTGCAGCGGCCTGATTAGCCGTTCCAGCACCTTGGTTGATTTTGTTTTGGTCAGCAGGCTGATATAGTAAAACTCGTCCATCACTTCTATCAGGCAGCCGAGCCTGCTGAACGCCCTGAACAGCCCTCCGGCATTACTTCCCCGCCACAGAGGCCCTATAGCCAGTATTCGCATAATGGTCTGCAATTTTCTTTATCAGATAAAATATCAGGTACGTAGACAAAAGTGTTACCACAACCTGCAGGTCGGCATAGCTGCCTATTGAGAGGATAAACAGGTAGCCTCCGAAAATAGTTCCTACAAGATTGTACTCAGAGCCGTAAAAATTTGCCGCATTCCACAGCAACGCCAGGAAAAACCCAAAAAACAAGCTCCCCACAACAACGCCTATCCATCCAAAATCCAGGTACAGTTCCCCGGCCACGGTCATGTTGATAGAGTTGTTGGCAGTACCAAGTGCCGTCTTTGAGCCCACTCCTATTTCCAGTGCAAACCACGCACCCAGCTGAATCAGCGGTTTGTCGGGCCAAAGCACACGCGGTATTAGCGCTGTTATGATCGGAGCAGATGCTGTACCGTCATAAAAACCATTCCGTTCCACAAGATTTACTACGTTGGTTATCTGAGCCAGATTGGCACTGCGGTCCATAAGCCCGCCCCTTGCATTGTCACTAGGGCGCTCTTCAGCATTATTTTCACCGGTAAACACCGAAATAAAGTTCGACCGGTTATTCTGCAAGGAAGGGAAAACACTTGCATACACCAGCAAAATCATCAAAAAGGGAAATACCCTGTAGCTGAACAGGAACTTCATATTGCCCATACCAATAAAGTACCCTAGTGAAAGGTAAAATGTAGGCAATATGAGCTCAAACCTGAGGTACGATGAAATAAGCGCAGTATAGGTTTCAATAACAAAAAGGCTGAGCGCATAAGCTCTATATGTCTTGCTATCGTGCTTTGCCCATAACCTGGCAAAAAACAAAATACCAATGGTATTGACAAGGCCATATATCTTGGCGATCTGATTTCCCTTCATACTGGCACCATATCCCAGTATCGAAAGCGCATTAGCTATCAGCAGTATCCAGAATAGATAGGTGATGATAACATCTTTGTTCAGCTCAAAATCAATCCTGGCAAGCCCCCGCTTGCCCGCCAGCTGATAACCCAGGGCACACAATGTGCTGGATATGCACCATATCAGCACTGCCTGGTCTATGTACTTTGGAATGATATAGGTGTATGTCCGCACATCCCGTGCCTCTACCTGGCTGATCAGGTTGAGGTTGGCTATATTCACAATGATTACACCTATATAAAACAGAAGCAATGGGGTAATAAGAATAGTCTTTTGCCTCAGATGACTGATAACCGCAATTCCAAAATGTATAGTTAGGAGAATAAGCATTTCCGAGCCGGTAAAAAAACCGGCTGAAATTGCATAGATAACTAAAAAAACTGCGTTCAGCATGTATATATCGTACTTCTCTTCCTTTATCCCTGAGCCGGCATCGCCAGCCAGTTACCATCTTTTACCGAAGCCTCATTTTCCATCAGTATCGTATCATGTGCCCCAATCAGGTAAATGTTATACCCGCAATCCTTCAAAGTTCGGTATAATAATTTAGTATCGTTGTAAGGCTCGCACGCCTCTGTGAAGATACTTGGCTTATCCCTCCTGATCGTTTCAAGCCCGCCCGATATCATATCCATTTCCGCGCCCTGAATATCCATCTTGATAAAATCCACTTTTGCTATCCCGTGTTGCTGCACAAAACTGTCCAGCTTTTGCTGCACTATGTCAATTTTACGCGTCCTGGAGGTCTCCATATACTTACTGGACATCCCCGAATTGCAGAAATTCTTCGGATAAATATTAAAATGAATCACACCATCCTGTTCTCCCAGTGCAATATCGCACGCCTCAACATTCGTCAGCTCATTGATCTGCAGGTTCATTTTCATCCGTTCAAACGTATACGGATTGGGCTCAAAAGCAAATAATTTACCACTGCCAATTAGCTTAGAAATCAGCAACGTTTCACTGCCAATATTTGCGCCGGCCTCAATTACAGTATCTCCCGGCTTTATGTATTTCGCCAGCACGCGGTTGGTGTCGGCTTCATACTCCCCGAAAAAAAATATCTTCCACCCTATCAGGTCCTTTGTACTCACGAAACACAACAACCCATTATTTTGCAGCGGCACCACAAGGTCCACCCCGTTTATCTGCTCCGACTCATAGTTATACAAAGCCTTTGCCGCCCTGAAGCGCAGCCGCTGCGGCAGCAGGGACACCAACCTTTTGGCTCTGACAAGTGCCACAATTTCTTTCTGGAATTGCTCCGCCATAATTTACGACTTGCTGTTGATGTTAAATTCCTTTTTCCAGATACTTACAGAGATGCTTCTCCATATCTGCAATGCTTCATTCACATTCAGGCTCCCAGCACCCAGTTTTGTTATCAGCCCACTGGCACATTTTTCCGTGAGTATCCGGTTGCCTTTCATTTTGTCTGTCACCCAATCCTTATCCTTCGCCAGCATACTGATCAGCGGTGTATAAAAACCGATTTTGTCTTTTCTTTCATACACAATCCTGGGTATATACTGCTTGCACGATTCTCTCAGAATGAACTTTCTCATGCCTCTTTTCAGCAGGTCATCGGCCCTGATGCTGGCTACAAATTCCACTATTCTGTGGTCAAGGAAAGGTATTCGCCCTTCTATGCTTTTTGCCATAGCATTCCGGTCATCATAATGCACCAAATGAGGCAGGTGCACACCATACAATGATTCCCGCCATACATTGTATATACTGTTGTATTTATACAACTGCACCAGCTCGTTCTGCACATCCTTCAGCAATGCAGGCTCTATGATCTCCCTGCGGTTCAGCCTCGATTGTTTCCTCAGGTAAAATTCGAACGATGGAAAAAAAGTTTTGAGCATCGTTCTCATTGTGTACCCTATACCCAGCTTCATCTCATTCAGGTTCCGTAGGAACCTGTTCAGTTGCACCGACCTGAACTGATAAGACAAAATAGCCTGCGCCATATTGTTATAGCCGTGAAACAGCTCATCGGCACCCTGCCCGTTAAGTATAACCTTGATGCCCGTACTAGACGCAATATCCATCAGGAAACCATGTGCTATTATCGAAGGGTCACCAAACGGCTCTTCCTGTATCCTTATGTATTTCTCCAGCGAATCCTTAACCGAAACCTTATTGAGATTCTTTCTATGAACAATCATATTGCTGCCGGGGTATTTATTGATTACAGCATCTACATACCTGGTCTCATCAAACTTGCTTTGCGGCGACTGTGCCGTAAAAACATGAATATCTTTGTCGTAGTAACTCGCCAGGATACCAGCTATGATTGAGGAGTCTACGCCTCCTGAGAGCGTAAGCCCTATCGGCACATCAGCCAGCGTTACTGACAATACCGCATCCACCACCAGGTCATGAAGTTTATTGCGGGCGCTTTCATCAAATGGTATCTTATCTTTCGGATCAACATCTGGCAGTTCCCAGTAACGTACAAAATTTATTTCAGATTCACCTGCACCTACCCACGCATACGACCCTTCCGGAAACAGCCGGATATCTTTAAAGAATGTATGATTACCCAGATGGCCGTAGTTGCCAAGCGCCAGGTATTCAACTACTGCTGTTGTATCGTAATCCGTCCTTTCATTTTCTCCCAGCAGCGGCCTTACTTCACTAGCCACCATCCATGCATCCCCTTTCTGCCGCATATACAGCGGCTTCTGCCCCAGCCTTGATCTCGACATAAACAACCGCTGCTCCCGCTTATCCCATATCAGCAGCGACCACATGCCCACCATTTCCCGCAGCATCTGTTCCCGCTGTATTCTGAACAGTTCTACAAGTGTTTCAGTATCAGAATGCCCCTTGAACTGATAGTTGGGTAAAAATCTTTTTCTTAACTCCAGGTGATTGTAAATCTCCCCATTGAACACAGTTACATACCTGCCACACGACGAGTACATTGGCTGGTGCCCCAGTGCAGATAACTCTAGTATAGACAAGCGCGTTTGGGTAAGGGCTACATGCTCATCTTCATAGATACCGCTGTCATCCGGGCCTCTGTGTTGCAACAAAGTCCGTGACCGCTCGCTGAAGAGTGCCGCCGCTTCCTTATTTTTCCCTAAATATCCAGCTATCCCGCACATACGTTATGCTACACCTTTTTGTTCTTCCTTACTTTCTTTATCCTTTTATTACTGTTCGATGCTTATCCTTTCATTCAGAAAGTATATCAGCGGCTTCAACTGCTGCTGCATACAATAGTCCTCCTGTACAAATGTGCTGATCCTCTGCTTCAGGCCTGCATCATGTACCGCCGCCAGCGCCCTCCGCAATGCCTTGCTGATCTCCACCGGCGTACTCGTTTCTGCAAGCGCTGCCAGGCCCTTCATTTCTATAGGCTTAAGGTATTCACTTTTCAGCCCCAGTATAAACAGCTTCTTGTACAGGTACTCACCCATTTTATTGGGTGCAATCATTTTCGTTTTCACATTCTCCTGCTCCTCCCTCGACAGGCATACGCCAACATTGGCATTTGCCTGCAGTGCCAGCATCTGCGCCCTCGTTACATACGGCAGCAGCAGTATCCTGTTACTGCAGTCCGTTCTGCTCACCACCTTTCTAATCCTGTCACAGTATTCATTGTCTTTAATCCCGGTGATTACGAGTGCACTGCCTTCGTCATGCACCAGGTCAAATGCCCTTACCAGTTCCAGCAGGCAGTGCTCATCATTAACAGCACCAGTATACAGTACAACTTTCTTATTCAGAAAATCAGCCGGCACTATATTCCTGTAGGTCTCGTAGTCGGTCGATGCTTCAGCCTTAGGTACATATGCCGTGTTCAGTATAGTGTGCGGCATAAATGTAAGGTGGCATCTCCCCGCCAGCCATGCCGACCTCTGAACAGAAGGTGTAGCCACAAAATCAGCTTTGTAAATACTTTTCAGCGCCTGCAGGTTCCTCAGATTCGACAATGGCGAATTGAAAAATATAGGCAGAATAAAATCTGCTATTTCCAGCACCAGGTACACCAGTGGCACTTTCTTTTTGATATTCAGCCCGCATGTATACGAAAAGGGGCAAAATGAAATGATAGCGGCAGGATGTTCACTCACCAGTTCCTTTGCCCTGCGCGTAAATTTCCTGCGCAGGCTCATGCGTTCTTTAAGCCCGGCATTGTAATGGCTGCCCAGCGTCTCCACAGTAATGCGCTCGCCAAGGTCCAGCTCTGCGGGCACAAATGAATCAAATGTCAGAATATGAATATCAAAACCAAGATCCCTTAAAACCTGTCCGGTAGAATATACGGGTGGCAGAAAATCAGGATGGACCAACGTAAGTAATAATATTTTTTTATTCCTCATCTCCATCAATAATAAAATTCATGCCTGCTTTGGTTGTACCTGATTATCGGAGGTTTTAGGTTGGAAAAAATCAAATTTACGGCTATTATTGGCAATTCCTAAAAGGAAAAGGAATCAGTTCTGCTATTTCAGCCCACAGGATAGGCTGCAAGGGTAGTCCGTTTTCTCAATCAACTAAAAACCACCTACCGCATTTGGTCATTAGCGTACGTATTATTTCCTACCACCCCACAGCCATATTTCTTCTTTAGGCAGTACACACCCGGTACAGTCTATCAACAGCCCCATAGCATTTTGGCGCCGCTCTTTTACAAAACGTACTTTATTCACACTATTACTGTCTGCCCATGTAGCAGCAATCCAATTATACATAAACGCCGGATCATAATAGGTTATCTTTCTGAAGGCCTGCCGGCTCGTATCTGCCCATTTCCGCTTAAAAAGAACCCTGTGCAGCCCCACCCATTTGTTACCCCGCTCTGGGCCTCCTATAAGTTTTTCTGGAACATTAACCGTTACTTTCCATTTATCCGTTTCCTCGGGTGGCAACAATCGGGCTATTTCTATAAAACTCAACCCGAACGAACTACACCCTGCTCCTTTTCCCTCACGGGGTTTATTGGCTCCATTATAAATTCTGTCATAGCCAAGTTCTTTGTATTCGCTCAGATATTGCCAGAGCCTGCTAAATGCCGCACCACTGATGCGGAACCTGATATAAGCCACATCCCCCCTTTTCTGCCTTTCTGCTAATTCTCTGGTATTGATGCTCCCCTCCTCCATTTTGCCCGGCAGTGGCGTAAAAAGAATTCCCAGGCCATACCCCTTAGCATAAACCCTGTATGCCATATCTGCTTTGGATTCCGCCACAATTCCTGCTATTGATGAGTGGATGCTGTCGTGTAGCTCCACTACTACATGCCCCATCGGGTGTCGGCGTTTTACGTAATTGTTTCGCGCTGTGAGGCCCTTAAAGTAACTCACTAGCAATGCCTGAGGCGAACGCCAGTTCATAGCCACGGGTGGCGGTATTACGTACAAAGTAATTTCCTGCCCGCCTGCAGTATTACAGGCTATCAGCAACAACAATATACATATCGCACTACTCAACATTAATAGTAACAGTGGCACAAATTCCAACAATTAGCCCCATTATTTAATGACTAACGTCATTCCAGCCATCCCATTCCCAAATTAATTACCTATCTTTAACATATAACTTATCTTATGAAAAAATTACTCTTTTTACTGCTTTTAGTTTACGGTAGTTGCCCTGCACAAAACTGGCAGTGCCTGCAAAGCGGCGTTAAGCATTATTTTATTAACGGCAACGGTTACTTACGCGGCGTCAGAATTGACTCTGTTCAGTCTGCCGGTAGTGATGTTATTTACTACCCTTTTCACACTCCAAGAGGCAGCTACACAGATACGACTACCTATTTGGTACTGGATTCAAACAGCGGTAGCTGGCTCGGCAAACGAGTAATTCAGCAAAGCGATGGCACCTTGATTTTTGATAGTTACTGGAACGATTCAGTGATTATTAAAACGCAATCACACCTTGGCGATTCCTGGGTTTTTTATTCCGATTCAGGCAGCGTTTATTACACTGCTTCTGTAACTGCAGTAGATACAATGACCGTTTTATCTGCACTTGATTCTGTTAAAACAATAACCATCAACGCTCGTAATGCATCCGGTATAGTATCCAGCGACTCTGTAAATGGCTTCACCATTATACTCAGTAAAAATTTTGGTTTTGTCCAATCCTGCGACCTGTACACTTTCCCCTACCACAAGCCAGATTCTTCCTACCGACCTGGATTAGATTTTTTCTTAGACAACTCCATGGCTACCCCGGCGGCAATTAATGTTTATCCTTGGGGATTAGAACTTTCTCCAAATAGGTGCCTATTCAAGTTGGTTGATTTCATTAACCCTTACCAACAGCAGCTTCATGCCTGGAATGTGGGAGATATTATTGAAAGTGAGAACATGCTAGGGAACATGATGATTGGCCCTGTAGTTACTACCAAATTATACGACACGGTAGTAAACAAAACCGTATCCGGACATTACGTCACTTACACAGTTAGCGGTACAACGCTCAATTGCCCCTACCCATATAATTTCTACCCATGCGCCCCAATTTGTAAATCGGGCACCTATACTTTTTCCGACGAAATTTTTCCTATCCTCGATACATTCCGTATGCCCGAAGAATCTCACTTTACCGGAGTAAACACTTTTTATTATCCCCACGATGCTACGTATTGCTCTTTCGGTCCATCTTATACTTTAATTCCAATTAATCTTTACCATGGGCTCGGCTGGCATTATTCAATTGAAAAATACACGTTGGGGGTTGGCAAAACCTTTTTTCAATACGCCGATGGAGAACCTACCTATGAAACAGATCAACTGGATTACTTTAATATCGGCGGCATTGGTTGCGGAACGCCTTTTCCTGTGTCAGTAAAAAATCCTGAACCCTCAGCAACCATCTCCCTCCATCCAAACCCCGCCACAAATTCTGTAACAATCGAATCAAGCAACAAAATAACCAGCATCACTCTCTCAAATGCGCTCGGACAGATACTGTACAACAACAATTACAACTCACTCACAGCAGACCTCAACCTCACCAACTTCCAATCCGGTATCTATTTTGTTAGGATAAATGGCACTACTGTTCGGAAATTTTTGAAAGAGTAATTGATGCTGCCCCGAACAATTTAATATTTGAATTCAGAGACGGTGATGCCTATCTGGTCGATTACCTTGATTATCATTAAAATGCAACAACTATGCTAAAACGTGAAATGCCTCCGGTACATCCCGGCGAAATATTAAAAACCCTGTTTATGGAATCTTTAGGTTTAGGTATTAAAGAGACAGCACAGTATCTGGATGTTACTCCAAAAACCGTTTCAGCGCTGGTGAATGGCCATCAGGGAATAAGTGCTGAAATGGCGCTGCGTCTCTCTAAAGCTTTTGGCACTACCGGCGATATCTGGATTAATATGCAAAAAGATTACGACCTATGGAATGCCCGAAAACATGTAGATCTCGACAAAGTGCGTATTATTTCCCGAGGTAAGAAAAACGCCGCATAGTGCAGGAGCAGGAAACAAAACTTCGCCGTTGACGTCTCCTCGTTTGGCGCAAGTGTTATTCGCTTGTGTCCAAAATCCAGCAAGTGTTTTCCACTTGCCAATTATACCAATCACACCCTACCCCAAATTATTTTCCATCACAGGCCCCCACCGTCCCAACATAGGCCGTATACGCCCCATGATATATTTTCAATTTTGCCAATTGAAATCAATAACCGATATTTACAAAAGTGCTGCACCTTATTTTCTACAGGCGAAACTGCGGGTTGCAGAAAAATCGGTAAATCCCGCAATTTGTTTGCAAATAAGTGATAATCAATCAATTAGTTCGCTTCTGGTTTTTCCGGCACCGGAAGCAACCGGAAGTAATCCCGCAATTTGCTTCCGGTGAGCATTATTTCTATCAGTACTTTGTGAACCTTGTGAAACCTTAGTGGACTTAGTGGTTTATATATACATATACAACTGTGAGCCTTGTAAAACCTTGGTGAACCTAGTGGTTTATCTGTAAACATAAACAACAGCGAACTTAGTAGTTTATTTTAAAATATATGCAGCTACGCTTGCAGAAACATGAGTTACCAGGCGATTGTGAAGTTACTTTCCAGGCTCAGAGCAGATACCCGAGCCGTTCTTAAACATACCATATAACTAAAACCCGCATCCTTGAAATAAATGTGAAGATTTTAAATACCCGTCAATGCTTCATGCCGCCCTCAGCTATTATTATGTACCTTTGCAGTCAGAAATCGGAAATTATGGCAGAGTTACTGCAAAAAGTAATTGAGGAGAACAGGCAGGGAGAAGCGTATGCACCTTTCGCAGGCGACCCTAACGTATTTAATAAAAGATTCTATATTGAGAGCTACGGTTGCCAGATGAATTTCAGCGACAGTGAAATTGTCGCATCCATTCTGCACGATCAGGGCTTTGGTGCCACCCGCAATTTTGAGGACGCTGATCTGGTCTTACTGAACACCTGCTCCATCAGGGAGAAAGCAGAGCAAACTGTCCGTAACCGGCTTCAGGCATTCCGCAAGATCAAGGATAAAAAACCCGGCATGTTAATCGGCGTTCTGGGATGTATGGCAGAGCGGCTCAAGGCTAAATTCCTGGAAGAAGAAAAACTGGTAGATATTGTTGTGGGCCCCGATGCATACCGCACATTGCCGGGCCTGATTACGGAAGCCGAAGGCGGACAGAAAAGCGTGAATGTATTGCTGAGCAGGGAAGAAACCTATGCCGATATTTCACCGGTGCGCCTGGACAGTAACGGAGTTACCGCCTTTGTGAGCATCATGCGCGGCTGCAACAATATGTGCACATTCTGCGTAGTACCCTTCACGCGTGGCCGCGAGCGCAGCCGCGATGCCGAAAGTATCGTCAATGAGTGTACCGACCTGTTCAACCGTGGCTTCCGCGAGGTAACACTGCTGGGGCAAAACGTAGACAGTTATTATTACAGCCCGGATGGCGGCCAGCCTATTGACTTTGCACAACTGCTGGAAAAAGTTGCACTGGTATCGCCATTGCTCAGAATAAGGTTCAGTACCTCGCACCCCAAAGACATTACCGATGATGTTCTGCATACCATGGCACGTTACAACAATATTTGCAAGTACATTCACCTGCCTGTGCAGAGCGGCAACACCCGCATTCTGCAGATGATGAACCGCACCTACACACGCGAGTGGTACCTGAATAAAGTAAAGCGAATCAAAGAGATCATGCCCGACTGCGGCCTCAGTACCGATGTAATATCAGGCTTCTGTACCGAAACCGAAGAAGAACATCAGGATACTCTTTCTGTAATGGAGTTGTGCCGTTTCGATATGTCTTATATGTTCTCTTACAGCGAGCGCCCTGGTACGCTGGCCGAGCGCAGGTATGAAGACGATATACCTGAGGCAGTAAAGAAAAGAAGGCTGGAAGAAATAATAAAACTACAAAACAATATCTCCCGCGAAAACTATCAGGGCGATATAGGCAAAACCTTCGAGGTGCTGATTGAGGCAACCAGCAAAAGAAGCGAAAACGACTGGAGCGGGCGCAACTCACAAAACAAGGTGATCGTGTTTCCCAAAGGAAAACGCAACCTGAAAAAAGGTGACTATGTACACGTAAAAGTAAATACAGCCACTTCTGCTACACTTATTGGAGAAATGGTTTAGAAAATAAAGATTGTTGATCGCTTTCGGGCAACCGGTGGATCATACACTTAAGAAAGCCTGAAAGGCTTGAATATCAATAGCCGGCGGAGAAAATAAAAAGTTGGATCAACCCTGGAGGGGTTGAATGAAATGTATGAGTGCTTAAGTTAATGATACTTGGTTTTCGTGGTATAAATTATTTAGAGTTTAGATGGATACGCAAAGCATAAAAAACAGATTTGGCATTATTGGTAATTCGCCGGCACTCAACCATGCGCTGAGTACTGCCGTGCAGGTAGCCAATACCGACCTTTCTGTGCTGATCGTAGGTGAGAGCGGAGTGGGCAAGGAGGTATTTTCCATGATCATACATGCACTATCTCCCCGTAAGCACAATCCTTTTATCGCGGTCAACTGCGGTGCCATACCAGAGGGCACCATAGACAGTGAACTGTTCGGGCACGAAAAAGGATCCTTCACAGGTGCGGTAGATCACCGCAAAGGCTATTTCGAAACAGTAAACGGAGGTACTATATTTCTGGACGAGATTGGTGAAATGCCGCTGGGCACACAGGCTCGCCTGCTCCGTGTTCTGGAGACCGGCGAATTCATCCGTGTGGGTTCATCCAAGGTACAGAAAACTGATGTGCGTGTTATCGCCGCTACCAACCGCGATCTGCTTGAATATACCACCCAGGGCGATTTCCGCCAGGATCTCTATTACCGCCTGAGCACAGTACCTATAAGAGTCCCTGCTCTGCGCGATCGTAAAGAAGATATTCCGCTGCTGTTCAGAAAGTTTGCCGCTGATTTTGCCGAACGCTATAAAACGCTTTCAGTTGTACTCGACCCGGCAGCACTGCAGATGCTGGTCAACTATTACTGGCCGGGTAATGTGAGGGAACTGAAAAACATTGCCGAGCAGATTTCTGTACTCTCGCAGGACAAGAATATTACCGCAGAGGCCCTGAACAGTTTCCTGCCGCAGCGCAACAATAATCAGAGCCTGGCATTGCTACCGCAATCATCAACCGCAATGTCACCTGGTGCCTCATCTGATTTCAAATCAGACCGGGACATTCTGTATAAGATCATTTTTGATCTGAAAAAAGACATGAATGACCTGAAGCAGATGATCTTCGACGTGGCACACCATCAGGGCTACACACCTGTCGACCCCTCTGCCACGGGTAGTATTATGCCTGTGTACACCGAAAAAGAAACCAGTGCCACAGCAGCCTTCAGTCCGGTATACAATACCAATACCCCTATTTTGCTTGATACCCACGACCACCATCACGAAGACATAGAAGAAACATTGTCGCTGGCAGACAGGGAAAAGGAATTCATAACCAAAGCACTCAAAAAACACAAAAGCAGGCGCAGGGATGCAGCCACTGAACTGGGCATTTCCGAACGAACGCTTTACCGTAAAATCAAAGAATACGACATACAGGAATGATTGTATTCAATACAGCGCTTTTACCATATATTTACTCATACATGCTGCAACTAAAACGAGTTTACTTACTGCTCCCATTCCTGCTGTTTTCGCTGGCAGGCTGCGGTATTTATAGTTTCTCGGGTGCCACTATTGAGGGTAAAAACATTCACATTCATCAGCTGGAGAATAAATCACCTAACATTGTACCCAGCCTCAGTTCTACTTTAACAGAGAAACTCAGGAGCCGGATATTGTCTCAGACCGGTCTGTCACCTGTCACAAAAGATGATGCCGATTACGACATGACTGGCTCTATTACTACATACGCCGTATCAGTAACCGGAGCCACCGGCGTCCAGACCGCCTCAAAGAACCGTTTAACAATAAGTGTTCTGGTGACATTCAAAAACAGAATCAACGAAAAATCAAATTTCAGCCAGACTTTTACGCGCTTTGCCGACTTTGATGCATCTCAACTATTGCAATCTGTGGAAGGAAAACTGATTGAAGACATCGGTAACCAGCTGGCAGATGATATTTTTAATAAAGCTTTCGTAAATTGGTAGCCTGATTGAGTGAACAAATGAATAACCAGACGTCTATAAAGTACATTTCTGCCTTGCTGGAAAACCCCAACACAATTACTGAGGGCGACCAGAACAGTATTGCTTTATTCAGGCAAACCTATCCCTACTTTATACCTGGCCGTTACCTTGTAGCGCTCGAAAATCATAAGAAAAAAGCATATTCTCCGCAGATGCTCTCCGGCATTCAGCCTTATATAGGCAACTGGGTTCTGTTTTGCGATTTCCTCGAAGCAGGTAACCGTGAACTGGGAGAGCAGCTGTCTGCAATAAATAAAGTTGTTGATAAGAAAAAAGTAGGCCAGCCTGCTGAGCCTGAGGCTGCACCAGTTCCGACTGCTGCGGCTCCAATACATGAACCTGTGCCGGTTGCGGCAATAGTGCCTGAGGTTACTCCTCCGGCTACTCCGGTACCAGAGATTGTGCCTCCTGCAGTTCCACAGCCCGAAATTGTGCCACCTGTTACACCGGCACCAGAGCCAGAACCACCTGTAACCCCGGCACCTGAAGAAATACCTGTAGCAATTCCGGTTCCTGAGGTAGTAAGCCCTGCGGCCATCATACCAGAGATCGTTTCAATCGCAGTTGGCAAAATCAATCAGCCCGCAGAGCCTGAATCAGAAGTACCTGCACCAATTACTGCTGGCGATGCCATACCACAGTTGATTACAGAAGTGATACAACCACAGCAGGCTGCAGAATTACCTGCTGCAAACGAAATGGTGAATGAGCCTCCGCAATTGCTCACTGCCAACGTGCAGTTTGCTGATTCTGTAATTCAACCTGAACCACCGATTATAAATAAGGAAAACGTTGATGCACTGGTAACGACAGCTGTACCAGCTGAATTGGCTATACCTCTGTTATCTGAAATAGCTGTTCCTGAGGTGCATGCAACCGAAATGCCTGTTACCATCAGCGAACCGCCTGTTGCCGTGCCTGCAATAGCTGCCTCAGTAAGCGAGATCTCTGTTCACGACCTGCCTGTTGCTTTTGTGGTGGAAGATGTGCCTGCTGCTGCGGCCGAACCAATTATTACTGCTACGCAACCGGAAGTACAACCAGTAGCCCAGCCGATGCCCGTTTTTGCTGAGACCGGTTCTGGTATTCACGTGCAGCCCGTTCTGGTGCAGATTACAGAGGCAGCTCCGGCAGTACCGGAAGTACCGATCGCTGCAGAAACTATTAATCCGTCTGTACAGGTTGTCGAAAAATCAGCTTTCGCTCAGGCATGGGCCGAAGAAGAAAAACGGATTGCAGAAGCACCTGTTGCCACCGCCGATATGGGTGGGGCCATAGAAATTGTAAGTGGCAACACATTACAACCAGATCCCGGTGCCGAAACAACAGCCAGCGAGGATACTTTAATATTCCCTATATACACCAGAGATTACTTCCTGCAGCAGGGGGAAAAGGTTTCAGAAGAAATACCGCTCGAAATCAATGAATTGAGAGAACCCGGCACCACCGATGATGATGAAAAATCACTAATGGTTGTTATGAGTTTTTCTGAATGGCTACTCCACTTTAAGAGTACCTCTGAAAAGCAGAGAGAAGAATCCAAAGACCAGAGGGCACTAAAAACAATGTGGCAAAAAGAAAAACTGGCAGCGGCAATTGAAGAAGAAAACGAAGAAATACCCGAGAATGTCTTCGAGATGGCGGTAAACTCCATCAGTAAAGAAGAAGGGCTTATAAGCGAAACATTAGCAGAAATACATATAAAACAGGGCAAATACGATAAAGCGATTGAGATGTACCGCAAATTAAGTTTGCGAAATCCTCAAAAAAGTGCTTACTTTGCCGGCAAAATAGAGGAAACTTTAAAGGAAAAACAATCATGATACCATTTCTCACAGTTATAATATTACTCGCCTGCGTTATACTTGCGTTCTTCATTCTAATCCAGAATCCTAAAGGAGGCGGCCTGAGTGGCACTTTTGGCAGCATGAGCTCAGCAGTGATGGGCGTAAAACAGTCAAGCGATGTTATGGAGAAAGGTACATGGACATTGATCAGCGTAATCGGTGGCCTATGTATAATTTCAGTAATGTTCTTCCAGAAACCGCAGGGTGCTGCTGACAATACCAGCAAAGCCTCTCAGCAAAAATCTGCTCCAGCCAAGAAAGGCAAATAATACTTTTACCTTTTAAATTTCAGCCCTGATCCGGTTCCCCGGCAATCAGGGCGTTTATTTTTTCGTTCTCGGCAATCACTTCTTTGTTGAGCCCTGAGATCATTCTTTCTGCGGCCTGAATGATCAATGACATCATAACAGCGAAAATCAAAATTACAGCTATCATAATCTTTGCGGTTTATATCAGGCAGTGCGTAATTGCACTCCCCTTATAACTGATGTAAAGAAAATTCCGTGCCAGATTTTACATTTTTGCAGATATTCCTACTTTATTTTCGAAATCGTTCACGTTGAACCTGTTTTTCAGCCCACCTCAACATGGGTAAACTCAAACCTCGCTCCATCAAAAAGGCCTTTGTCGCTTAGTTTCAGCGCAGGGATTACAAGCAGTGCCATAAACGACAATGTCATAAAAGGAGCATGCAACCGGCAACCTAGTTTTTTGGCAGCGGCATCCAGCTGGCTGTAGTCAGCAGCCACTTCCCTGCCACCTTTTACCGACATCAGGCCGGCTACTTCAAGCGGCATGCTGCTCACCGTATTGCCATCTGCTGCTACAGCTATCCCTCCCTTACATTCCACCAGCCTGTTCACAGCTGCACATATCGAGTCATCATTTGTACCCACTGCTATTATGTTGTGGCTGTCGTGTGCTACGGTTGAGGCTATCGCTCCGATTTTCAACCCAAAGTTTTTCACAAAGGCTACTGCGGCAGGCGCTGATGGCTCGTATCTGTTAACCACCGCAATCTTTAGAATGTCCTGCTCTGTGTCACTTACCAGATACCCGTTCTCAACTTTGCCTTTCGCCTCTGTGCCATTGGTAACCAGTTGTCCTTCAATAGCCTCAATAACCCTGATTACAGGTGTTTCAGAACGGGCCTTTATCCTGAAATCAATTGCAGTTCTCTTTTCTGCTTTGAAATTATTGATGGGCAAAAAAGGTACTTCATCCATCAGCGACTTGCCGTTTCTGGCTACCATGTTACCTCCTATAAATGCCTGCAAAACACCAAAATGCTCCAGGTCTTTAACCACAATAAAATCTGCAGGATGGTGTACCTGCAACAAGCCTACTGGCAGGTCGTAATGATAAACCGGGTTTACGCAGGCTGCCCGCAGCACATCAAAAAGATCATAGCCTTTCTTAACTGCCCGCTCTACAAGTGCATTGATGTGGTGCAGCACCAGCTCATCGGGATGCTTGTCGTCACTACAGAACATTACTTTGTCCGGGTGCAGTTGTATCAGTTCACAAAGCGCCTCAAAATTTTTTGCAGCACTCCCCTCCCTAATCAGAATACTCATGCCTGCCGCTATTTTGTCCAGCGCCTCGTCCAGCTTAAAGCACTCATGGTCAGTGGTTATTCCGGCAGCGGCATATTTTACAACATCAGCACCTCTCATTCCGGGCGCATGGCCGTCTACTGGCTTGCCAGCAGCCCGGGCAGCGGCTATTTTAGCCGCTACTTGTGCATCGCCGTGCAGCACACCCGGGTAATTCATCACTTCCGACAGATACCATATATCATCATTGTTCAGCAGCTCTTTAACCGCGTCCGCATCCAATGTATACCCGGCGGTCTCAAAACCGGTTGCCGGCACGCATGATGGTGCCCCAAAAAAAAACTTAAAAGGCGATTGCTTGCTGTTGTCAATCATAAACTGCACGCCCTCCATGCCCATCACATTCGCAATCTCATGTGGGTCTGAGACTGTAGCTACTGTGCCATGCACCACCGCCATATGCGCAAACGCAGAAGGCACCAGCATGGAGCTTTCTATATGTATATGGGCATCAACAAAACCCGGCAGTATATACTTGCTCGGTGCCGATGCTACCTCTTCGATAGCTGCAATGTATCCGTTCTTGACGGTTATTATTGCCGGGTATATACGTCTCTGAAAAAGGTCTGTCAGCTGACCAGATATAGTGAATGAGCTCATTGGGCGGAATTTAAAAAAAGTATACGTTAGTACTGTCAAAATTAAACTTTATAACTATCCGCCCGTTTGACTATGTGATAATTTACAGGTAATTTTGTAAGAATGAATGTGGTTAAAGAAAACGTGATACGCCTGTCAGAATTACCGGCAGGCAAACAGGCTGTGATTGACCACCACGACGACAGTGACTTCCAGCTAACGTTAATGGAAATGGGGTGCATTCCGGGTGAACCCATAAAAATAGAAATGATTGCTCCTATGGGCGACCCTATGGCAATCCTCGTCGCAGGCTATTACCTGAGCATCCGTAAAAAAGATGCTGAGAAAATTTGGGTAAACACTGGTTCTTAGCTGCAGTCTATAGGTTTCCAAGCCAGGCATGTAACGGCGATATGAATATCCTACATGCCTTAGTTTTCACACACTCCTCTTTTTGGTTTATACTTCTGAAGTACAGCGGCCTATACCAGGCCTATTGCTTTTTGATGCAAGAAAGCTACTTTTAACTGCAAATCCGGTGTTATGAAATTGAGCCATTTACTGCTGCTTATTGCAATCTTGCTTTCTGGCGGCATTACCAGTGCGCAAACCAGCGACAATAAAGTAATCGTAACACTCAGTACCATCACTGGCAAAATAACATCTCGTGAGAAAATACTACGGCATCCGCGGCTCATTCCCCAAACCATGGGCTGTGATGTCACCTCATTTGAAGTATCTATTACAGCAGGCGGAAAAACATGGGGACCTGTAAAAGTTTCAGGTACACTTTTTAACACAGAAGTGTATGAAAAAATAAAAGAAACAGACCCGGAAGATGTGAAACTGGATATTACAAATATTCATGTAAGATGCGGCGGCAGTGAATCTACGGCTCCGGATATTCACCTGGTGTACAACCACTAAATTGTAAGCCAGCTATTTCTTTTCAGGGTCGGGTGGCGTGATGCTTCCGCCTATTACCTTTCCTATCTCGTACCCAAAATCAATTTCCATATTATCTGATGTACCCACAACATCGCCATTGAGTGTAGTGATTTTTATACCCGACTGAAGCACCGCTTTAACAGTCTCTTTAGTGAATATCAGATTATCTCCTTTGAATGTAAAAGATACCGGATTGGTTATCGAAAAGTTATACATAGAAAGTACGCCATCGTTGGTGTACATAATTGCACTATCCGCCTTAAGGTCATTACCACCAATATGGAAGGTAACATCTCCCACATAAATTTCGTCGTCCTTCAGCTTTCTCTTGTCTCCTTCTTTTCTTACAGCTGGCTGTGTTTTTGTTTTAGCGGCATGTACAAAAACCAGTTTACCATCACTCTTTACTTCGGTAGGGTCAATTTTACGGTCTTTAGAATCAGCCTGTGCAAAACTAACAACAGGTACCAGCATTAATGCAAATAAGAAAGCTTTCATTGAAAATAATTTTTTTAAAGGTACGATGAAAATAAAAAACTATCAGGGGCTAAGTATTTTTTAACTTTTGTCTATAGACAAAGTGCCTGCTCCTACAAAAGTAAGCCCGAAGAAAACAAAAACCAGCTCTATGGCATGTGAGGCACCCATGATACCATCGCCCGCAGCCATGTGAGACAATACAGCAACCACAAAATTAATAAACATGAGTATACACACAAACCTGAACCATAAACCCAGCACACAAAACAACCCACCAATACACTCAGTTACTGCGCACATAAACCCCCAGAAGGCAGGCATAAAGTGAATATGCAGGTAACTCATATCATGCCCCAATGCCTCCCATTTGGGTATTCCTCCGGTAAGCTTGGGCAGGCCGTGCATAAACATCATAATACCAAGGCCAGCACGCATTACCAGCAGGCCGAAATTTTTATAGTTACCCAGTTGTGAGAAAAGTGCCATGGTTTAATAATTGAATGATAAAGATAGGGGTTTGGTTGATTGGTTGATTGGTTGATTGGTTGATTGGTTGATTAGTTGGGTGGTTTGTTTGATATTATTATTTGGAGGGTATGGGGTTTTGTGATTAAATCATTGCTGCACGCGGCATAAACCAAATGATGAAAAAATCTGAATGGCTTTGAACGGCTGTTCAGTACAGGTTTTATTATCAGATTAGAGGGGCTTGGGCTTCCAGCCTAGGTCTGAGAATTTTTTACGGCCGAGAAGAAAATAGTCTTTAATAATACTGCGCCTGTAAATACCTTCTTCATTGCGCACAGTAATCAGCTTCTGGTTTTCCCTGCGGCGTTTGCGCCACTTGTCCAGGCTGCCATAAAAATGGAAATGCGCTTTAATTATCGTGTAAGTTTGCCTGAACTGGCCGGTTAACAGCAGCCTGAGCCCTGCTACCCCATCGAGTATTAGCCTGAGAGGGAATAGCCACAGCAGCTTTGAACTCCGTTCGTTCTTGAACAGCAAGATGAGGTTGTTGCGGAAATTATAATACAGCTTTTGTGTGCTGCCGTAACTGATAACGCTGCCGCCTACATGGTATACCATACTCTTGCCTACATAACCAATTTTGTAACCGGCATTTTTTAACCGCCAGCAGAGGTCCACTTCCTCCATATGTGCATAGAGTTCATTATCCAGTCCGCCTACCTGCTCATATAGGTCGGCACGAACCATGAAGCAGCCACCCGATGCCCAGAATACTTCTATATTGTCGTCATACTGGCCGTTGTCTTTCTCCAGGTCGAAGAAGATGCGGCCGCGGCAAAAGAGATATCCGTAATTGTCCATAAAGGCACCACCGGCACCTGCATACTCAAAGCTCTCACGCTCACGCCAGTAGCGAATTTTGGGCTGGCATGCCGCAAGCATTGCATCGCGCTCCATGGCTGCATGCAATGGTGGAAACCAACCCTGCGTTACTTCAAAATCAGCACTGAGTAAAACGAAATACTTTGCCTTTATCTGCTTCAGCGCCTCGTAGTAGCCATTGGCAAAGCCATGGTTTACGGGTATCTGTAGCGTCTTAACGGAGGGGAAGTTTTTTTGTACATACTCCAGCGTGCCATCAGTAGAAGCATTGTCTGCGAGTATTACGTCGTAGCCGGTATTTGCTTCTTCAACAATTTTGGGCAAAAAGAGTTCATGCCATTTGGTGCCATTGTAACTCAATATTACAACGGCCGTATCCTTTTGGCATACAATCATAGCAGAGGATGTGCTGTCTGATTATTTATACTTGGGTTCGTAGAGGGTGTTTTCCGGTACGGGCGTAGTATCAGGTTTCTGATATTTATGCTCGTGCAGATTGTAACAGCCAGCCCATGCGAAAATGAAAAAACCGAAGAAACTCAATAAAAACAGGAAACGCGATTTGCTGGGCTTATCCAGCTCAATATCTCCGGGATTATCTATTTCGATCTCGTGGTTAGTATGTTGATCCATTGAATGTTAAGATTTCCGGAACAAAAATAATAGTAATTCCCGCAAATCCATAAATTTTTTTGGAAGTGTGAGTGTGGTGAATGAAAATTGTAATAAATAGGCTAGTATACCAAATTGTGACCATTTCCTGAGATTATTGATGATCAGATTAATATTCTTGTTTGTTTTATCACCACAATCATTTGCACATTTTTTATTTGCAATATATACCCGTTCATGACTATTCAATTTATTCGAACATTGATTTGATGCCAAACATTAAAGCCGATATACATATTGATATTTTTTAGTGTGTTAATTAATTTGTTGCTTTTTTTCCCTCATTCTCATTTTCTCTTTTTTTACGCGAGCAATTCCAGTTAATATTGAATGGCGTAATGATATAATGCAGGGCAATGCATGTACTAACTAGCACCGAGTACATCGTGGATTAAATATTGGGGATTTGTAAGACAATGTATCTCGCATAAATACAATAAAGCCGCCAAAAGGCGGCTTTATTACTACTATTGAATATTGATCAATTACATTCGCTTGGCGGCAAACGTACCACCTGTAACCGATGCGCCAGCGCAGTCAAAAGTAAAGTTGCCCACAACATCGGTATTGGTAACAGTTGTTATTGATACATACCCTGAATAAGATACCTGATTCGATCCGATGCCAGCACTGTACTCGGCATAAGCATTGGTGCCGTTAGGAATGGTAAACCCTGTGTTACCGGTAGTGCCATTCCAGGCATAAATTGTTAAGGCAATATGCGGAGCACCTTCGGTACTACCAGAGCTTGAGCCCGAAATAACCAGCTTCCCATCTACAATAACCGCGTTACAGAGATCCAGGCTAACAGGAGCACCATTTACGTATGCCAGCATTGTATAAGAGCTGTTTGTAGTACTGGCTAACGTGATAATATTTTTTATACAACCCGACAAACCAAAAAGTGCCACAAGGGCAAGGGTTAAAAGTAATCTAGATTGCTTCATTCCTACTGGTTTAAATTTCAGATAAAGGTAACTTATTAAGTTAGATTAACAAAGCGCCACGCCATACGCCCGGCACAAACACGCAACAACATCAACCGTGCCCAATAATTTGAATAAAGGTTTTATCGGCGTACCTTTGCCCGCCCGAATGAGTTGGGGTTTTATTTTAATATTTTATAAGCTAAAATGAGTTCTATTGTAGAAAAGTTGGAGGCTATCAATGCCCGGTTTGACGACCTGGGCGTAGCCCTGACCAATCCGGAGATAGTAAGCGATAATAAACGTTTTTCACAGATTAGCAAGGAGTACCGTAAAATGGAAAAGATAGTTGCGGTAAACAAGCTATACCGCAACTGCCTTGACAGCCTGGATTTTGCCAAAGAAGTGCTGGAAACCGAAAGCGATGAAGGCCTGCGCTCCATGGCCAAGGATGACATGGAAAAACTGGAATTACAGAAGGAAGAACTGGAAACACAGATCAGAGACTTGCTTATTCCTAAGGATCCGCAGGACGAAAAGAATGCAATTATTGAAGTTCGTGCTGGCACCGGCGGAGACGAGGCCAGTATTTTTGCAGGCGACCTGCTGCGTATGTATACCCGCTACTGTGAGCGCAAAGGCTGGAAGGTATCGCTGGTATCTGAAACAGAAGGTACAGTTGGTGGTTTTAAAGAGGTTCAACTGGAAGTAATTGGTGAAGACGTGTATGGCACGCTTAAGTTTGAAAGCGGCGTTCACCGCGTGCAGCGTGTGCCCGCTACTGAGGCCAGCGGAAGGGTGCACACATCGGCAGCCACGGTGGCGGTTATGCCTGAGGCCGAGGAGATTGATTTTGAGCTAAAAGAAAGCGATGTGAAGATGGAAACTGCCCGAAGCGGTGGTGCAGGTGGCCAGAACGTAAACAAAGTAGAAACCAAAGTAATATTAACGCATATTCCTACCGGTACGGTGGTGATGTGCCAGACAGAACGCTCTCAGCTGGGCAACCGTGAAAAGGCAATGAATATGATGCGTACACGCCTGTATGAAGAGCAGGTGCGTAAGCAGGAGGACGAGATAAGCCGCAGGCGTAAGAGCCTGGTAAGCACCGGCGACCGCTCTGCCAAGATCAGAACCTACAACTACCCGCAGGGGCGTATTACCGATCACCGCATCAACATGACCAATTATAACCTGGACGATTTCATGAACGGCAATATTCAGGAAATGATAGATGCGCTGCAGTTTGCTGAGAATGCGGAAAAAATGCAGGCTGGCGAAACTGTAATATAATAATCACATTTATTATACAAACGTTTGCCATAAATTTCATAAGTTTAAAGTTTTAAAAGACCAATACCAAGATGTCTGAAGCAGGTTTGAGATTAACGGATGTGGCTGATAGTGTCCGTAAACACAGAAATGTGATTATTCTGGTCACGTTCGGCGTTGCCGTGGCAGGTGCGGTATTTTACCTGGCCGGTCCAAAAAAGTTTGAAGGCAAAACTGAATTTGTGGTACGCAACCCTATGTATGCCGACCGCAACTTTATATATAATACAGATACAAAGCTCATAGATTACTTTGCCAATGAAGACGATATAGACCGCGCCATGCTGATGTGCGAAGCAGATATTGTACAAAGCAAAGTGATTAAAAACATGAAATTAGCCGAGGCATACGGCCTTGATCCTGGCAACCGAAAGGGGGAGCAGCAACTATCACGCAGGTTCAGTAAAAATTTCAATATTACGCGTACCGAATACAAAAGCCTTATTGTTTCGTATGTGGACGTAGTACCCGAGCGTGCGGCAGATGTAGCTAACGAATGTGTGCGTGTACTTGAAGACTCTTACAATGAGTACTATAAGGAGATGAGGCGCTCTATGGCGCAGTCACTAACGGAAAGGATTAATGAGGAAGACAGCCTTATTAATTCACTTACAGACAGCCTGGTGGCATTGCGCAACAAATACGGTATCTATGACATCATGAGCCCGGCCCGTTACAACCTGATGATAGGTAAAATGAGGGAATCAGGGAATAGCGAATATGCCCGTGGCATTGAAATGATTCAGAACATTGAGTCTATGAAGGACGAAATTGTTACAAACAGGGCCAAACAAACTACATTGGTGAACCAGTACAAAACAGGAACGAAGCTGAATGAAATGCCACTGATAAAAGTTGTATCGGTAGCCAGACCACCTGTAAGTCCTAAGGGTATCGGAGGTTTGTACACGGTGCTGGCATGTGGTTTTCTGGGTTTCTTTTTCTCTACACTGATCATGGCATTTGCTGATGCCATGAAAAGGCAGCGGAAGTAATCAGATTGGTGGAGCATATATTACAGTAACAGCAGTGCATTTTATAGAAACACACACTTTGGAATTATACTAACTGAAAAAATAAATGGCAGCACCCAGCTTTGACCTGATAGAATCTATCAGGGCGATACAAAAACAAAAACGCCTGATCATCATTATTACAGTGCTGGCAGCGGCAGTTGGCTGCCTGTTTTCGGTGGTCAAAAAGAAAAAGTACAGGGCTGAAGCCCGGTTTCTGGTGAATAACCCTCTCTATGGAGACCGCCATACCCTGTTCCGTTCATACGAAACCCGCTATGTTGATTACTTTGGCGGCGACGATGACCTGGACCGTGTGACTGCACTGGGCAATTCTGATACCGTGCGTGACCGCATTATACGCAACTGCGACTTTGATAAAATTTATAAGTTCGGAGGCATCAGCAACGATACCGCTCATGCTATGTACATGAATGTATTTAGCAAGAACTTCAATCTGAAAAGGACAGAATACAAAGACATAGTTGTATCCTACATTGCATATGACCCGATAACCGCTGCCGGAGTAGTAAACATGTCGGTAAAAGTGCTCGAAGAAACATTCCGCCATTACTACACTTCGATGAAGAAGGGAATGGGGATATCTATCAGCATGAAAGTAAAACAGCTGGACAGCTCTATCAACTCGCTTACTGATACCCTTGCTAACCTACGCGACAAATACGGCATTTATAACATCATTAGCCCTGCCCGTCAGAATCTGATGAGCGGAGAAGTGAAGGGCGGAGGCAAAGGATACGGAAAAGCAATAGAAGAAATTCAGAATGTAGAATCTGTAAAAGACCAGCTGGTAAGCGACAGAGCGCATTATATTTCGCTGATGAATGAATATTCAGCTGCTATAAGCGATTCCATTGATTATCTTAAAGTGATAACCAGAGCCGTACCCCCAACCGGGCCAACGGGGCCAACGGCATTAATGACTTCTGTAATGTGCGGATCGGTGGGCCTGTTTTTCGTAATAGTATTTGTGCTGTTTATGGCATATTACCGCAAGCTCAATGAAGCGCTGAAAGGATGATCGCTGCAATAAAAAACAATCTGTTCAATTTTGCTTCATTTGCGTTGTTATTCGCATCGGTAATCCTTTTTACCTATACGGGCAATTACTTCATTCTGCTGGCACCTGTCGCCTATTTGTATTTTGTGCTGGTAGGGGTTAACTGGCAGCTGGCATACTGGGTTTTTCTTTTTACTATCCCGGCATCAATTCAGATTAACTTTTCCAACGACACAATGGCCATCACGCTGCCCGATGAGCCGCTGATGTGGATCTTCCTGCTGCTGTCTGTACTGGTATTTGCGCGCAACCCGTCATCGCTGCCTAAGTGGTGGTGGGAAGATAAACTAAATTTTATTGTGGTACTGCAGTTCATCTGGACCATAGTAGCCGTCATCTTCTCAAAGATGATGTTCTTCTCATTCAAGTTCCTGCTGGCCAAGAGCTGGCTGCTGGCATGCTTTTTCGTAATGCCGGTATGGATATTCAGAGAGAAGAAAGATTTTATTAAGGGCTTCTATGTGTTGCTGGTACCGATGCTAATCACCATTATTGTAATTCTCATCCACCATTCCATGCTGCATTTCAGCTTTGATAAGGTGCAGAAATCCATGAGCGGGCTCTATTACAATCATGTGGATTATTCAACGGTGATATCCATGTTCTTTCCTCTGCTGCTGATAGCCTGGCCGCTTTCGAGGGGGAAAGGCTTTTTTGTGAAATTTGTCCTGTCTATTGTAATTCTCATTTTTATTGCGGGCATCATTTTTTCTTATGCCCGTGCCGCGGTAATTGGTATTGGATTTGCAGTTGTGGTTGGCCTGGCTATCAGAATGCGGCTGGTTAATTTCATTATGCCTGCATTTTACGGCATGATCATATTGCTGTTTTGCTACATGGTGCCTAACAACAAGTATATTGAGTTCCGGCCCGATTACAACAAAACCTATATGCACAAAAACTTTACCGATCACCTGATTGCAACATTCCGTGGCAAGGATATGTCATCCATGGAGCGCCTGTACCGCTGGATCGCTGCTGTGCGTATGAGCAATGACCGCCCCATCACCGGCTACGGGCCCAGGGCATTTTACTACTATTACAAACCCTATGCTGTTACCGCTTTTCAGACGTATGTAAGCCGCAACCCCGAACATTCCACCACACACAATTACTTTCTGTACATGCTGGTGGAACAGGGCTGGCCGGCGATGTTGCTGTATGCACTGCTGATTGTTGTTATTTTTGCCAAGGCACAGAAAATGTACCATCGTTTCAAGGACCGATTCTACCGTATCGTTACCATCGGCCTAACAATGACCCTGGCGGTTGGATTTATCAACAACTTTTTTTCTGAACTGATAGAAACACATAAAGTGGCCGCGTTGTTTTACATCCCACTGGCAATGCTCATCATCCTCGACAAGAAAATAAAAGACGAGCAAGAACTTGCTCCGGGTACGCCTCTGGCCTAAAACCCCTCTGATACAGCGTTATCAGCCAGCAAAAAATGCTGCTTCTGCGCTCAGATCCAGAAAAGGATAATTTTGCGAGAGTGCTTTCACTTTCCCTGCATAGCCTTCCCTGAATTTTCTGTGTGCTTCCGTTTGCGGAAACCTCGGGCGGTGTGCCTTTGCTGTGGTTATTTCCTGCACCTGTTTCATTATTGCTGTGGTTTCAGGTGATATGCAGCTGTTCACAAATCGCTCCCATACATATGCTGTTGCCGGATAGTTGGGGTGAACAAAATCAATATCATAGTACCGGTAATCTCTGAGCACATCAATGACGATCTCATAGGCCGGAAAATACCATGCTTTCTCAAACTGATCACAGAGGCAATGCACCGCTTCAATCAGCCGGGCCTTGCTTCGATTATTTTCAGTTACACCATCTCTTATATGCCTCACTGGGCTTATGGTGAAGAGCACATTCGCAGCCGGGTTTACACTGAATAATTTTTCCAGAACCATTGCTGTTGCCCTGATAATTTCATCTATTGCCAGTAAGCGTTTCTCGAACCATTGTGCTGGCGCACGGTGATTGTTCGATACAGGCTGCCCAGTCTCCTTCAGATAGTATTGAAAGGCTGAACCAAGTGTAATTACCACCCAGTCAGCCGAACTAATAAAATCAGCCGCACGAGATTGTGATGCGTTTATTCCATTCAATGCTGCATCTGCATCTATGTCTGAAAAGCGTGTATGATGATCCCAGCTGTTCCAGAGTTCATTAAGATAAAAGAGTTCGTTTTTGCTGTACTGCCTGCCGGATAAATATCCATCAATTGCCGATACCACACTAAGCGGGTTGAACAGAATACCGTTGGGATTTGACAACACATTGAATTTATGCTGCAGCAACCTGTCTGAAATATGCTCGGTAAAACAAGAGCCTGCCAGCAATACCTTATCGGTATAGGTAATGGGCCGTGGCAGCTGAGGTATTTCAATCGAGAGCATTGTTTGCATAGCACAAAGTTAATCAGAGTTTATACCCGGGCTTTACTCATTAAAAGACGCAACATTTAGCCTGTCTATCCAGATAGGCTTGTCACTGGCACCATTCCAGAACAGCACCTGCACACTGTCGTATTCAGCCTTGGGAAGTTTCATATCCAACGCAATAACCTTATTACTGTTATCGTTGAGCAATCTGTGTACTCGCTGCATATTCTCTTTTACGATGGTGCCTTTATTCGTCAGCCGCAATATAAACTGAGTCATCTTCCAGCCCTCCCACTCTTTCTGTGAACAACGGAAAGATGCAGATGCCCGCAGCCATGCAGCATTTTTATCTGCAAATGCGAATTTGTATATCGGACTGACCTGCTGTTCTTTATTCAGGTACAATGACTTCGCACTATCATCCGTATGTGCCACAAAGAATGGGCCGCTGCCTGCTGCAAAATCATTACTGTATACCTGACGGAGATTCTTCGGACTACCTTCATACAAGTCCGGGTTGTCTTTGAGTACTAAAGTGTTCAACGGGGTACTCCACTTGCCCACCACTTTCCTGAAGTAGGCTTCTGTCATACAATCATTGTCATAGATATTACCCTTGTGGTAAATGTAGGTTATCCAGAAATTATAGTAGAACAACACCAGTATCACAGGCGTACATATCCAAAGCAATACTTTTTTACTGAACAGTGTATCAACCAGAGCTGCAACCGTAAAAAACAATACCGGATAACTCTGTATCATGGCACGGCCGCCATACCACCAGATATTCCAGGAGCAAACAATGTAGTAATTGAGTATAAAAAATACCAGTATAGCAAGCTTGTTTTTCCCTTTCATCATAAAAGGCACTATACCAATAAACGCCAGTACCATCATAGGAGAATAAATAAGCCAGCCACTGCGGTAACTGAAGGTATAATCTGAAAAATTGGGCGACCTGAAATACAGGTGCTGGTCCTGATAAGAATAGAAAATCCAATGCCCTGTGGCGTACTTCCAGTAAAAAAGCTGAATAGAAATAACACAGGCTGCTGCAATGCCTGCCAGCAGCAACGGCCTGTAATGAGCAATATACAACCCAATCTGCTTTTTAACAGCACTCATAGACAGGCTTTCCATACCCCACAAAAGTGGTATCAGGCACGAAATCACATCAGTGGGCCGGGTTAATGTGGCCAGCCCCACCAGCAGCCCTATTCTTACTGCGTACTTTGTTTTGAACTCCTTGTAGAAGTAATGCGTATTGAGCAGAAGGAACACATACACTGTGAACAACCAACTGTGTGACATGCCACACTCAATGGAAGAATAATTGAGGTAGTTTGTACCCAGTACAAGTATGGCCATAGATGCAGCCACTACCCTGTCTGAATAGAAATTAAGCAGTAGTTTTCTGAAATACCAGAGGCCCAAAAGCGCAACCAGCAGGCCACCGGCCTGAATTGCAAACTGGTACGGCGGAGAGAATCCATCCTGCTGAAAGTCGAGTGGATCGGCCAGCGCATTTGCTATAGAAAAAAACGGCAGGTACATTACTGCCATTCCAGAGGAATACTTCATTGCATAATCTCCGTTTTGCAAACGAACCGCCTGCTGGAAGTCCATATTTGTAGGCCCGTACTTCTGAAGGATGTTGTCTTTAAACGACTGGTGTTTCAGGTCCTCATAAATAAATATAGACGGAAGGTACCAGTAGTAGCCCGAAACATCCCAGGATATTGTAGCCTCAGTACCGGCATTTTTCCAACGCGGATAAAAGAAAAAAGACGCATAACACATCAGTACAGTGCAAAACACATAGGTATACTTCGACAAATTGTTGGTTGTACTTAATTGCAGCATAACTTTTGATTTTGTTTCCGGCACTTGCCTCTCAAACGCGCCTGTTCTAAGGACAAAGAAAAGGAAATCTGCTTAACCGAAATCTAAAAATATGCCCGCATTGCCAAAAAGTACGAAATGACTGCTTAGGTACCCGTAGATGATTTTATCTCATCCCATAACGCCCTGTAACAAACCGAGGCATAACCGGATGGCGAGTATGCCGTAACCGGCGCATTCTTCAGGCCCATTTTTTCGATATCAGAAAGGTAAGGTATGTAGTAATTGAAAAAACGGTTATCTGAATCCAGGTTTTTCATGGTGCTTTTGTGCATGGCTTTCCTGCTGTCTACCATCGAAAAAAAGCAGCGTAGTTTTTCAAGCGGGATATGCTTGTTATTGAAATGGTTGATTACCTGCTCATAAGTCCTGACCGATAATGTTGTAGGAATAACGGACATCAAAACCATATCTGAAGTGGAAAATACGTTGTCCGCAATAGTAGAAAACCCTGGCGGGCAATCAAAAAAAACAAAGTCATAAACGTATAACACCTCCTCTAGCAGTTTCTTAAATTCCTCTTTAGAGCCATACTTGCCATCATGCAGAAAATCCTGATTACCCGCAGAATGATCTGCAGGAATGATGTCCAACCCTTCATACTCCGTGCATACTATGGCGGCCGATAATGCTACATCAGCGTCCATTTCCTTACTTTGATTATCTGGCTTTATAGCTGTAGCTTTAAAGTAAAAACTGGATGCCCCCTGCGGGTCAAAATCCCATAAAAGAGTTTTATACCCCTCACTGGCAGCCAGATAAGCAAAATTGACGCTGGAGGCAGTCTTACCAACACCGCCTTTTAGGTTATACATTGAACAAACAAACATAATTTGTATTTTTACATGGTATGACGAGAGCTTAAAGCTACAGAAATTTTTATTTTCAGTAGAAAAAACGTTGCCCTAATTTTGGATAGTTAAACTCCTCAAATAAACACAGAATGCTGCACCAGGACACCATCGCCTTTTTACACCAACTTGCCCGAAACAATAACAAACCTTGGTTTGATAAGAACAGGGACAGCTACGCTGATGCAAAGGCTGATTTTGAAAATCAGGTTACAGAACTGCTGCATGCACTTGCATCCACAGAGCCTGTTTTTAAAGAGCAACTGGCAAAGGATTGCATATTCCGCATTTTCAGAGATGTGCGCTTCTCAAAAGACAAAACACCCTACAAACCAAATTTCGGTGCCTTTTTCAGTAAAGGTGGGCGCAAATTTCCGGGTGCGGGTTATTATCTGCATATAGAACCGGGTGGCAAAAGTTTTGCAGGTGGCGGACTGTGGATGCCCGAACCACCTCTGCTCAAAAGTGTGCGGCAGGAAATTGACTATAACTTTGCGGAATTCAAAAAAATTACCGGAGACAGGAAGTTCACAAAACTCTTTGGCGAGGTTCAGGGGGAACAACTAAAAAAATTACCTGCCGGCTATACCGATGACAACCCAGCAGCGGCATTTCTTAAAATGAAAAGCATCACTGTCAGTCACGGCATCAGTGATGCTGACATAGCCAGTAAAAATTTTACGAGAAAAATTTCGGAGGTTTTTGAAACGATGAAGCCATTTGTTGATTTCCTGAACAGATCTCTGGACTAAACACCTTAGTTGCAGAAAATCATAAACTCAAAAGGTTTATCACAGCAGTCTGAAGTTTTTTTCTTTCTGAGCTTCGCAGGCTTTTGTTTTTTCTTGTTGTAAACATCCAGCAGTTCACCGGCTCCCAGTATCTGCTTGTCTGTGTCTATTTTATTTACTATCCCCATCAGTTCTTCTACTTTTTCATTGAACTGGCCGTGCCAGCTCTGGGCAAACTTTGCAGTAACAAGCAACTCACGAACCTGGGATTTCATAAATGAAAGTTTATAAATATTCACCTATACATCGGAAAGGTAAAGAATTTTTCAATTCGGGGAATACCAAAAAAGCAAATGTGAATAAATCTATCCTGAACGAATGATCTTTTGACAATATGAAGCCCGGCAAATTTACTTACCAAATCGAAGCATCAGTAAAATTTTGTCAGGTAGGGATAACGCTCCTGATAAAGTTTTTTCACCCGGCTTAAAATTGTGTTCCGCAACCCATCCAGATTTTTGCGCTCTGTTGCTGATACAAATATTGCCGAGTTGCCTGTTGCCTGTTGCCAGCGTGATTCAAGCTGAGCCAGCATTTCGTGTTTCACCTCTTCATCCAGCCACTCATCAAAAACTGTCTGTTCGTACAGATCCATTTTATTAAAAATGGTAATCATCGGCTTGTCAAATGCGCCCAGTTCCTGGAGCGTTTTGTTCACCACACCCATTTGGTCTTCATAACCGGGATGTGAAATATCAACTACATGTAGCAGGCAATCTGCTTCGCGCACTTCATCGAGCGTACTCTTAAAACTCTCTACAAGATGGTGCGGCAGCTTCCTGATGAATCCAACTGTATCACTTAGCAAGAAGGGCGTTTGCTCAAACACAACTTTTCGCGTTGTAGTTTCGAGCGTAGCAAACAATTTATTTTCAGCAAAAACTTCAGCCTTGCTCAATACGTTCATCAGCGTACTCTTACCCACATTGGTATAACCTACCAGTGCCACGCGTATATATTCACCTCTTTCCTTTCGCTGGGTAATCGCCTGTTTGTCTATTTCACCCAGCCGCTTCCGCAGCAGGGAAATTTTATCTTTAACGATACGGCGGTCTGTTTCAATTTCCGTTTCACCGGGGCCTCTGCTTCCGATACCACCACCCTGGCGTTCCAGATGTTTCCACATACCTTTCAGCCGGGGCAAAATGTACTGATACTGCGCAAGTTCCACCTGCACCTTGGCCTGTGCAGTCTTTGCCCGGCTGGCAAAAATATCCAGAATCAGGTCACTTCTGTCAATCACTTTTACTCCCAGCTCATCAGTTATATTGCCAATCTGCGAGCCGGTGAGCTCATCGTCAAAGATTACAATTGTAGTGCCCTTTGCCTTTACATATTCTTTAATCTCTGCCAGCTTTCCTTTGCCCACAAAGGTCTTACTGTCAGGATGAGGTAACTTCTGTATAAAATTCTTCAGCGTTACAGCACCGGCAGTTTCAGCAAGAAACGCTAACTCTGTAAGATATTCGTTAACATGCGATTCGGTCTGCTCTTTGTAAATAAGCCCTACTAGCACTGCCTTCTCTTCTGTCTGTATTTTATTATTCTTATCGAGCACCTGATGAAATAAAAAGTAACAATCAATTCAAATTAATGCATGCCTGGCATGCTCCTGTTCCGCTGTGTCATTCCAGCAAATCAGGCCAGGTCACAACAACCGCTCTTGCTCCCTCAGCCACCTTTCAGGTATCTGGTCGTTGCTGGCTACAAGATAATCGTTGTAAGAGCAGGGAACAAAAGACTGGTCAGGCAGTTTCATCCACCATCTGTTGGTGCGCTTGCTTTTAAGAAATACGGTATCGTTATCTGTAAATGTTATGTTGAACACATTAAATTCGTCACGCTCAGTGAGCTTAGCTTCTGTTTTCCGCACCAGGCATCCATCCACAAAATACCAGATCATCTGTGAGATCAGTTTTGCCGTCATTCCGTTTACATCGTACGTATGATCGTATCCGTAAATGCCCATCGATGTGAGCACGCCACTCATTCCGGCATATCTGGTTAGCTGGCAGGCTTCTTCGCCATTCAGCCCATTCGGTGACCCGTTTACATTTGCCGGAGCATCGCTGTATCTGACAACCGACATATCGAAGCTAAAAAGGTTGCTGGTCCGGAGTACCGGCTCCATATCTTCTATCTGCTCTTTTACCTTACCCAGCCTGTAAAAATCAAACCGTAGCTTGTCGAGCGTCTCCAGCATTCTGGGATGCGCATAGTAACTCTGAAATGCTATATGGCTGTAATGTGACATGAAATTCGGGGTACCCGTGAGCATGTCCATCAGAAAACTGCCGGAATTTATTTCATCCACTTCATCAAGGTCTATCAGCATATCGGCTACTGATGCCACTGCCATTTCTTCTGCCCTTTTGAACACTTCGTACTGCTGCAGTGTAAGATCGTGCGAGCCCCCTAATACCAGGGCTATTTTGCCAGCGCTGTGAATTTCGTGCAGTACCTCCTGCAGTGCTGCTCGGGTATCACCGAGTGTTGCCCCCTGCCTTATATTACCTGCATCAGCTATCTTAATGCCTGTGTGCCAGTGATACATCTTATACAGCTCAGCCCTTATCTGATCGGGACTGTTGCTGTATCCCGCTTTAGGATCAGCGCCCCGCCACTCTCCGCATCCTACAATTATTATATCTGCTTCTTCCCAGTCAAATGACTTTGACGTAGCACAAACAATATTCCCACCCCACTGCAGCGGATGATAATTTCCCGCATCAGGTGACTCAATAAAATGAACTGTTTCAAAAAAAGACCTCAGATCCTGCATGTATACTATGTAATGTTTAGCTAAAGTACGGAAGTGTCTGTTACAGGCAAAAGGAATTTATTTCTTACCATGTAAACAAGGTAAGTGTGCAACACCAATCATCCGGAAATAAATTGTCATTAATTCATCAGGATTATTTTACCAACCCATTTCCCATGGGCAGTTGAAGCAGAAACGAAGTAAATACCCTGCCTATACTGCTGCAGTAATAACTCCTGTTGCTTATTGGTCTGTGAGGTAAATTCCAGCACCTGATGACCCATTATATCATTGATGACAAACTGTACCTCTTCTGTTTCTGCGGTATTCAAACCAATCGTAAACCGGCCATTTCCGGGGTTCGGGCTTATCAGCAACAGTCCGTTTTGTTGCGCAGTTACATTGCCTGTACTGCTGGGGCACCCTATTGTGCGAACTTTTATAGGATGAACGGCACTGGCGCTGCCACATGCGTTCGTTACGGTATATATCACCTGTGTTACACCCGGCAGCACAGCAGTAACAAAACCCGAAGACGTTACCGTGGCTACAGGAACAGACCCGATAGACCAAACACCTCCCGAAGTGGTATCGGTAAAAGTAGCAGTATCGCCCGGGCAGAGGCTGTCAATTCCATACATAACACCCGCATCCGGCAAAGGCAGTATGGTAATGCAGATGGTAGCGGTATCTGAGAAAAACCCATCAAAAATCCGCACTTTCAATGTATCATTTCCGGTAAAACCCAATGCAGGTATGTATTTCAACGCTGTTGGCCTTATTGTAGTACCAGTAGAGAGCGCACTATATGTAACTATAGCCGAACCGTGTGAAGGTGGCAACACAATACTCCAGTTTTCACTCTGAGCTGTATCTACGTCAAAAATTGTAAGAGCAGAATCGAGGCTGATTTCCTCCGTAGGGCATCTAACAATCGCCTGGATATTTCCCATTACAAAATAAGGTTTGTGCGTGGGTACATGAATGATTCTGACACGGTTATTGTCATTGTCCGAAATGTATATTTTGCCGGTTCTACCTACTGCAATTCCGGTTGATCTGTTGAGCCATGCAAATAAAGGAGAACCACCGTCACCAAAATACCCCATTGAGTCTGTGCCGGCAATTGTATTAATTATACCAGCGGTATTGATCATTCTGATACGGTTGTTATTCAAGTCAGAAATATAAACGTTGCCTGTTAGGTCGCACGCTATTGCTTCCGGATAATATAATTTGGCAGCAGTAGACGGCCCGCCATCTCCTGTGAAACCGTATACCGGCCCACCAGCCACTGTTGTAATGATACCCGCGGCATCAATTTTCCTTACCCTGTTGTTTCCATTATCTGCAATATAGATGTTGCCAAAAGTATCGCAGGCAACCCCATAGGGATATTGCACAAGCGCGCTTACAGCAGGGCCACCATCGCCACCGCTGAAGCAAATACCAGTACCCGCAATCGTGGAGATAGTGCCTGCAGTATTGATTTTTCTCACCCTGCAATTCAGCTGGTCAGCAAAAATGATATTCCCTGCAGTATCAACCGCAATGCCCCATGCCCCGTTAATTGTTGAAGAAATCGCCGGCCCTCCATCACCACCAAAACCGCCAAGCCCATTACCTGCAATGGTTGTGATTATTCCTGACGTACTTATTTTACGTATTCTACTGTTGTTGTAATCTGAAAAATAAACGTTGCCAAACTTATCTACAGCAATGCCTCGTGGCCCCTTCATTGTTGCAGCGGTTGCAGGGCCATAGTCACCGGTGAATCCTGGCAATCCAATGCCCGCAATAGTGTGCATGTTGCCAAAGGTGTCAATCTTTCTTATTCTGTTATTGACATTATCAGCTATATAGACGTTTCCAATATTGTCAACTGCCACACCGTAAGGGGTATTCAGCCGTGCAAGGGTAGCGGGGCCGCCGTCACCGCCAAAGGCTGCCACACCGTTTCCGGCAACCGTATTAATAATTAATTGGGCTCTGAGTCGTGATGAAGTGCATAAAACTGCACCAAGCAGGAAGTATAATAAGGCCTTTTTCAGAAATATAAATTTTCGACTAAGTTATGGGATGTTTTCGATATGAACACATTGAGTTAAAACACATGCAATCAAACGAGCTGCACAAATTAAATATTCATATATACAATAGTTCGAATTTCGAACTCAAAACGTGTATAAATATAGTATTATTTTAATGCAGAACGATTGCAGCAAACACACCAGCAAACTTGGATTCAAAACCCAACCTTTGAACCCCTAAGGCCGTCTACATTATTATATTAACATACTTACTTTTAATTCTGATAAATTTTATAACTTAGCGGGATATTGTATTCAATTGATTGCTTATTTCAGGTATTTGAAAATGCCGGGCATGATATACTTTATTACAGCGTAATAACACATTGGTTTTATGAAATATTTATTATCTGCAATTGCTTTAGTTTTCTCCTTTACCCTCAGGGCGCAACTAACAATTATTGATACCCCACACTGCCTGGATCATACCCTGCATGCTGAAATAGTGGGTGGCGTGATTCCCACTTCAGCGGGTATTACTTCTGATGACGGATGGTCAGGCGTTTTTCCAATAGGCTTTACCTATAATTTCTATGGCACAGCCAATACACAGTGTATTATTGGCTCTAACGGATGCCTTGGATTTAACCTGGGTTCAGCTGGTGCTTATAATACGTGGCCAATCTCCGCTTCCCTTGCAGCTACCACGGCAACAGATATTCGTAATGTGAT
>OMJB01000063.1 GCA_900299255.1 Sphingobacteriales bacterium | reverse complement strand
GGCAGCCGCTGCGCATGAACATGCCCGCCACTTCTATACGCGACCTGGTGATCAAAGACAACGATATTGTAGTGGCCACGCACGGCCGCTCATTCTGGATCATGGACGACATCACTCCGCTGCGGCAAATAGCCACCGGCAAAGCCGCAGGCAGCACTGTTTTATACAAACCGCAAACTGCCTGCAGGGTGCGTTGGAATATGAACTCTGATACTCCGCTTCCGCCCGACGAACCCGCCGGCGAGAACCCGCCAGATGGAGCCATTATAGATTACTATCTGAGCGAACAAACAAACACTGTTATCACACTCGATATAGAAGATGCTGCCGGCAATATTATCCGGCGCTACAGCTCTGCTGACACCCTGTATGCTGTGCCTGCCGTAAACATACCACTGTACTGGGTGCGGCCACAGCAGCAACTGTCTGGCGCGGCCGGCGCACATAGATTTGTTTGGGACCTCCACTACCAGCCAATTAACCAACCCCCGGCTTACTCCATGGGTGCTATATTTGAAAACACGCCCCCAGCGCCAACCGGCCCATGGGTGATGCCCGGTATATACAATGTGCTGCTCACTGTAAACGGTAAAACCTATACGCAGCCACTAAAGGTGGTGATGGACCCACGGGTAAAAACAACCTATGCCGATCTGCAACTACAGCACAATCTGTCTGTGCGTGCCTACACCGAAAAGGTAAAATGCATCAAAGCACTAAACGAGCTCAACAAACAGGTTGCAAAGCTCAAGGCCTCTAAACCGCCTTACATTACCGCCGACCAGAAAAAAATTGATGAACTCATCGAACTTGCAGCACATCTTATTTCAGGCAACGAAAGTTTCAATACGCTCAGCAACAACCTAAGTACGGTTATGGGCCATCTGCAGGGCGCCGACTTACGCCCCACATCCCAGTGCATTGCCGCCGCAGATAAGTGCCATGAAAACTACCTTAAATACAACAATCTGTACAGATCCATAATAGCCGGCATTGCAGGCCTAAACCCCAAACCAAACCACCACAAATAAACATTAAACTAATTTTAAACAATATCTCCGGCCAGCCCTGAAAGGGCGGTATATCACAACGATGGGCAACGTCCATCGAACAGAAAAAATATGCCTAAGCCCTGTAAGGGCGGAATACTATAGCTCATACATTTTATCTATACCCCAATCATCCAATTCCTAATACCAAACCCCCAACAAATCAACCACCCAACAAATCAACTAATCAACAAATCAACTATTGAACAAATCAACCACCCAACTAATCAACCACCCAACCAATCAACCAATCCCCTACCTTTGCACCATGTCTTTTTTCAATACAGCCAGGCCCTTTATCATTGCCGGGCCATGTAGTGCCGAAAGCCGTGAGCAGCTCCTCGAAACTGCCGGTGCCATTGCTCCGCTGGGTATACAGTTGTTCAGAGCCGGGGTATGGAAATCGCGCACGCGGCCCGGAACCTTTGAAGGAAACGGTGAACCCGCGCTGCAATGGCTGCAGGAAGTAAAAAAGCAGTATAATCTACCCGTGGCTGTAGAAGTAGCCGAAACTACCCATATAGAGCTGGCACTTAAATACGGTATCGATGTATTGTGGATAGGCGCACGCACCACTGTCAACCCCTTTCAGGTACAGAACCTGGCCGATGCACTGCGCGGCACAAACGTACCCGTGCTGGTTAAAAACCCTGTAAATACCGATGTAGACCTGTGGCAGGGTGCCATAGAGCGGTTCACCAAAGTGGGCCTTACCGATGTAGGCGCTATCCACAGAGGGTTTACAGGTTACAGTTCGGCGGGCGGCTACCGCAACCAACCCAACTGGCCCATACCCATAGAGCTCAAAAGGCGTATGCCCGACCTGGCTATGATCTGCGACCCCAGCCACATTACAGGCAACCGCAGCCGTGTGGCCGAGATTGCCCAGAAAGCCATGGACATGCACTTCAGCGGGCTGATGATAGAAACACATCCCCGGCCTGATGAAGCCTGGAGCGATGCCGCCCAGCAGGTAACACCTGCCGCTCTGGCTACGCTGCTGCAAAACCTGGTGATACGGGCCGAGTTTACCAGCGATATGAGCAGCCAGGTGCAGCTCGAATACCTGCGCCAGCTCATGGACAATATGGATGCCGAGATCATAGACCTCGTATCACGCCGCATGGAGCTCAGCGATCAGATGGGCGATGTAAAGAAAGCCGGCAACCTCACCGCCTTTCAGCCGGGGCGCTGGCGTGATATGGTGGAGAATATCTGCGAAAAAGCCATTGCACACCGCCTGCCAAAAGAGTTCATAGTGCAGTTGTATGAGATGATACACCACGAGAGTATCCGCCGCCAGCTGGCAATACTTGAGGGCAGGGAAAACGAAATAAAAAAGTAAATTTACCCATCACCCGCCACGGCGGGGTTCTAAAAACATACCAACATTGGCATTAAAGCAGCACACCAACGACAGAGTACGATTCGAACAGCAGGTAGATAATTCACTCACCTATGTACTGCCGTTTATAGAAAAAACACACACTATAGGTGCAGGCACATCTGTGCTTGAAGTAGGTACTGCCGAAGGCGGTGTACTGCAGCCCTTTATTAACCGTGGCTGCAAATGCGTGGGTGTAGACCTTGCACCTGCCCGTATAGATCTGGCCAACGAATTTCTTGCCGCTGAGGTTGCTGCCGGCAAAGTAGAATTCCTCTGCCAGAATATTTACGACGATGCATTCATTGCCCGTTTCCGCACTCAGTTTGATGTGATCATACTCAAAGACGTAATAGAGCATGTGCCGCAGCAGCAGCAGTTCATCACCCACCTCAAAACCTTTTTAAAACCCGGCGGACAGATATTTTTCGGTTTCCCGCCCTGGTATATGCCCTTTGGCGGCCACCAGCAGGTATGCTACAAAAAATGGGCCAGTGTGCTGCCCTGGTACCATGTATTGCCCCGGTTCATGTACCGTGGCCTGCTCAAGATGGCCGGCGAGCACCCCTCCATCATACAGGAGCTCATGGAGATCAAAGATACCCAGATCACCATAGAGCGGTTTGAGCGCATTGTAAAAGCCTCAGGGCTCAAAGTCATGCACAAAGAGCACTACCTCATCAACCCCATATACAAATTCAAGTTCGGGCTGCAGCCCCGCCGCCAGTGGGCCCCCATCACCTGGATCCCCTACCTCCGCGACTTTGTTACCACCTGTGTGTATTATACCGTAGGGTAAATTTTTTACTTTCCACCTTGCACAACACCTGTCCAAAAAATAAGTGTCACGGCGAGGTACGAAGCCGCCTCACGTAATACGTGCCACTAAATGCGGGCGGCCCTCCTGTGCTACTGCCGTCGTTGAAACTATGGCAGTTGAAAGAAAAAGCTACGGCGGGCGACCCTCCTACTTTAAGAAAAGCTACGGCGAGCGGCCCTCCTTCGCTAATAATGCTATGGCGGGCGAAGAAGGAAATTTCCCACTTTTTGCAATAAGTTGCAAAAAGCGATAAAACGTTGATAATCAATAGTATACTTTGAAAGAATTTCCCAAAAACTACCCAAGTGGGAAATTTGCCGTGAGCGGCTGGTTTTGCACCATTTTTCCAAAATTCCCTTGCTGGGGAGTTATTTCTAGTTACCAGATTTTGACCCGCGCACAAATTAATATTACTCTGTTGTGTGGTGCCGCAACCGAGCCTGGCATACCGTACCTAACGGTAGGTGAGCCGGAAGCAAATTGCGGGATTACTTCCGGTTTCTTCCGGTGCCGCAAAAACCGGAAGTACACTAGTTAATTGAAAATCAATTAATTATACACGAATTGCGGGTTTGGCTAAAAAATCTAGCACCGGAAGTTGCGGGCTTAGCAAATGGATACCAGCTTTATGTAAATATCGGGGGTTAACTGGGAATGACAAAATTTGAAATCTATGACGGGGCGTATATGGCCTATGGTGGGACGGAGGGGGCATGTGATGGGAAAAAGTTTGTAATTATTCTTAAGAGGATTTGTTTGCACCATTGCAATATCCTGATTGGAATGATTTTCTTCTCCGAAACGCTTCGCATATATTAGTGAAGCATCTTGTGTTTTTGTTGCCGGCTCCCACTGGTTACTCCAAACAACCTTGTAATTGGAAGAAGCTTGTTCTAGTCCCAAACGAAATCCCCCGACACCTGCAAACAACTCGACTACTCTAATTTGTTTAGTTTCTTTGGACATACTACAAAGATATATTTAGCGAGCGTTCGATCCAAATTTTTTGTGTTCCAGCAGAGTCTTCTCACCAAGTTTGTTGTGCAGGAGCCAAGTGGCTGCTGGTATAAAGATTAAGTAATAAATATTATTTATCTTTGATACAGCAAATCCCATCATTTTAAGAGAGAATTATCTGATATGCCTAAAGTTAGTCGATATAACAATTTTGATACACTAAAATCTGCACCCGTGCTACCTGTAGTTGCTGGCAGCACTGCGTTTCAGTATTGAAAAAGTTTTATCGAACAACTGCAGCATTCATTGGCCTCCAAAAGAAGTAAAACTTCGGCACCCGCAAATAAAAAGATATTTACAGCAGCGCCCGTGTCTTTCGTGGCATCAGAGGGTTAATTGAACTTGAGTATCTGAAATGATAATTTCGTGATAGTAATTCCGTTTGCAAAACTGAGTCTTATTTACAGTTCCGGATAAATATCCGAAACAACTGGGAGAAGAATACTGTTTGGCAGATTGCAAATGCTCGGGGGATTTCTCACAGCACTTCGTTGCGGCTGCGCCTGCACTGCGTTTGTTCGAAATGACTGCGGGTATTGGGCTGGTGTTTCGTGAGGCTGCTTTCCCGAAATAATCGGGACTGGTTGTTCCTCGCAAAGGCCCGTGTGGTAGTAGGGTGTTTAATGGATTAATCCCTTAGTCCGTAGTGGGCATAAAAAACGCCGCTGGTTTCCCGGCGGCGTTTCAAAGATTCAAGTATAAAATTTAGGCGTCTGCCTTCATCATTTTTGAGTATTTCTTGCGGTCTTCTTCGTTGAGCATAATCTTGCGCAGGCGAATGTTTTTAGGAGTTACTTCAATGCACTCATCATGCTGTATGTACTCCATACATTCTTCCAGCGTCATCTGAATTTTGGGTACTATCCTTACAGAATCATCGGTGCCGCTGGCGCGCATGTTGGTGAGCTTTTTGGTTTCCACCACATTCACCACCAGGTCGCCCGGTTTAATATGTTCACCAATTACCTGCCCTTCATACAACTCATCACCCGGATCTATGAAAAACGCACCCCTGTCCTGCAGTTTGTCTATTGAGTATGCAGTACTCTTGCCGGCCATTTTAGCTATCAGCACGCCATTGTTGCGGCCGGGTATAAAACCTTTCCATGGTTTGTACTCAGCAAAACGGTGCGCCATTACTGCCTCGCCCTGTGTATTGGTGAGCATCTGTGAGCGCAGCCCTATCAGCCCGCGCGATGGTATATCAAACTCCAGGTGCTGCATATCGCCCTTGGTATCCATCACATGCATTTCGCCTTTGCGCTGTGTTACCAGGTCTATTACACGCCCGCTCAGCTCTGCCGGTACATCTACCACCAGCACCTCATACGGTTCGCACTTTTTGCCGTCTACCTCTTTTATAATTACCTGCGGCTGCCCTACTGTAAGTTCGTATCCTTCCCTGCGCATGGTTTCAACAAGCACACTCAGGTGCAGGATACCACGGCCAAACACCATGAATTTATCGGCATCATCCGTTTCTGCCACACGGAGCGCCAGGTTCTTCTCCAGTTCCTTCATCAACCTGTCGCGAATATGGCGGCTGGTTACAAACTTACCCTCCTTGCCAAAGAAAGGCGAGTTGTTGATGCTGAACTGCATATTCATGGTAGGCTCATCAATAGGTATCATTGGTACTGCCTCAGGGTTATCAAAATCAGCAATTGTCTCGCCAATCTGGAAACCCTCCACGCCTACTACCGCACAGATATCGCCACACTGAGCTTCTGTTACTTTCTTTTTGCCCATGTCTACAAACACATACAGCTCCTTTACCTTGCTGCGCTGCATGGTGCCGTCGGCTTTGCAGAGCATAATGTTCTGGCCTTCCTTCAGCACACCACGGGTGATCTTGCCAATAGCAATCCTGCCCAGGAACGAAGAATAGTCGAGCGATGTGATCTGCATCTGCGTTGGCCCGTCAACAACCGTTGGTGCAGGTACTTTTTCAAGTATCGTATCCAGCAGTACGGTCATGCCTTCAGTAGGGGTAAGCGAGCTATTAAACCAGCCATGCTTGCTGGAGCCGTAGAGTGTAGGGAAGTTCAACTGCTCCTCTGTAGCATCGAGCTGGAAGAACAATTCAAATACCGAATCATGTACCTCATCGGGGCGGCAGTTAGGCTTATCCACCTTATTGATCACCACTATGGGGTGCAGGTTCAGGTTCAGTGCTTTTTGCAGTACAAAGCGTGTTTGCGGCATGGGCCCTTCAAACGCATCTACCAGCAGCAATACGCCATCTGCCATTTTGAGTACACGCTCCACTTCACCACCAAAGTCGGCGTGGCCCGGAGTATCTATCACGTTAATTTTCACGCCTTTGTAGGTCACTGAAATATTCTTGGCAAGAATGGTGATGCCACGCTCACGTTCCAGGTCGTTGCTGTCCATGATCAGCTCACCGGTTTCCTGGTTGTCGCGGAATACGTTGGTAGAGTGTAGTATTTTGTCTACCAGGGTAGTTTTTCCGTGGTCTACGTGCGCAATAATGGCAATGTTTCTGATATCCATAAAAACCCTTCTTTTCAGCCTGTGTGTGCAGGCAATATTTTTAAACTTTTCCTCCTGTTATACAATCATTCTGAGCCTGCAAAAGAGCCAATCTGAAGGAGAAAATCAGGAGGGGTCTTTTTTTCAGGGTGCAAAGGTACCGAATATATCAATATATAAATCAATTATTGGGGGTGCGGGGGTTAATTTAAAGCCAAATAATGGATGAAAGGACACTAAAAGAGCCGGCGAAGCGGCCGTATTCCGGTACCGAACACAAAAAAGGGTATCCGGAACAATATGCCGAATACCCCAATATTGGAAGATAAAGATTACTTCTTTGATTTCTTGAACCTGGCAATCAGGTCTACTACCGATGACCGCCTCATAAACTCAGGGTTTAGGTCGGTAAAGGTTTTTACACGGGTGGGCGACATTTTGAGGCCCTTCTCCAGCTGCAGCATTGATTCTTTGGCCTTGCCCATTTCCAGCAGTGCAGCCGCATGGTAGTAATAGAAATCGCCTTTGTCTCCGCAATGCTCGCGGGCTACTGCCAGCTGCATTATAGCCTCCTCGTAATAACCGGTCAGGTACAACCCACGAATCAGGGCTACCCAGGTGCTTTTGTTGCCTGGTTTCAGGCGCACTGCATTGAGGTAGCAAACCAGTGCCTCGCTTTTTACATCCATTTCCATCAGGCAGTTGCCTATGGCCATGCAGTAAGATGCGTTTTCTTTATTGAGGTGCAGCGCCACCGAAAATGACTTCACTGCTTTTTCCCACTGCTTTTCGCGTGCGTAAGTTTCGCCAATTTTATAAAAAATACCATCGTCCTGCGGGCTGAGCTGTGATGCCTGCCTGTAGAACTGGCGGGCCCTGCGGAAATCCTTTCTCTTTTCCCAGCAGTAACCCATTGCCTCAAATATTACATCCTCAGGCTTGGCTATTTCAATGTGCTTTTCCAGTACATCCAGTGCTTTTTCATACCATTTCAGGCGCATATAGGCATCGGCCATATTCCGGTATGCGAATTCAAACTTCTCATCTATTGCTACACAATATTCATAGGCATCAATAGACTTCTCATACATTTTAAGCCCCTGATAGGCCGCACCCAGGTTAAACCATGCCAGCGCATTGTAGGGGTCTTCATCGGTAAGCTGGGTGTGTATTGTTACGCTTTCATCCAGCCTCTGTGTAAACTCTGCCCAGAAGCAAATCTTCTGTAGTGCCTCTTCGTTTCGCTTTTCAATCTTTATTACCCGCTTCAGAGTATCAAATACCGCATCAAACTCTTCGCTTTCATCGTACACATCAGAAAGTTCCAGTAGTATCTCAGTTTTGTCTTTCCCTGAAAAGTCATCGGCACGGGTTTCCAGCAGCAATGCCGCCTGATCGTATTTAAACTGTGCCAATAGTATATCTGACCTGAGCAGTACCGCATCCAGGTTTACACCGTCATATTGATCTACCTCATCGAGGGCTATCAGTGCCTGGCCGTATTTTTGGGCCTGTGTAAGTATCTCCGCTTTAAGCAGTAGCACAGATGCCGAAAATGGATAGTATGTCCGGGCAATTTCACAGGCCAGTAGCGCCTGCTCTTCGTTGCTGTTCTGAAAATAATGTTCGATTACACGCTCAAACTCCTCTTCATCAAGAATACTTGCAGACTCACCTTTCTTCACTTCTTCGTACCGCCTCAGGGTTTCATCCAATGGCCCCCATTCTTCGTCATTCAGATCATCATCAAACATATGCTCATCGTTTAAATCAAAGTTACTGAAAATAGCAGGTAAAAGATACAGGTGATTGTTACGGCAATGTAAAAATACACATGTTATTAACATCTTAAATCCTTGATTAATATTTCTAGCTGATGCAACTGCACAACAACAAACTGCTAAGTAAATATCTGTGTAGCTTTGAACAATTGTTTGCGGTATGGCACTTACAAAAGCAACAGGCGGTATATATAAAATGCAGGATGTGCGATTCAATTCGGTTGATGAATTTTTGGATTACCTGCCTGCTGATGAATTGAAAATAACGGAACGGCTCAGAAAGATTATCTTCGATTGTGTACCATATATCAAAGAAAAACTTTCTTACAATGTGCCGTTTAACAAAATAAACAAGGGCATGTTTTTCATTTGGCCGGCATCGGTGCTATGGGGCAAGGCGAAAACATATACGGGCGTTCGTTTCGGATTTCAGCAGGGATACCTGCTGACAGATGATACGAATTATCTGGACAAAAGCAACAGAAAACAAGTGTATTACCGTGATTTTAACCAGTTGAAAGAGATAGATACCGACTTGCTGAAATCATACATATATGAGGCAGTTGCCGTTGATGAGCAATTCAAGAAAAACAAGTAGTATTTTCATTCTTTATTTGCCTGAAATTGTTCAGGCTACATTTCTGAAAACAGATTATTATGCCCACAGCCATCAACAAAGAGTCCATAGATTTTCTGAAAACACTTGCAAAACACAATGACAGGGAGTGGTTTGCAAAAAACAAGGACAAATACACAGCCGCTCATGAAAATATGATTGGCTTTGCCTCTTCGCTGCTTACCGAAATGAACAGGCATGACAATATTGAAACAGAATCGGGCAAGGCAAGCCTGTTCAGAATATACAGGGATGTGCGCTTCTCAAAAGAAAAGACGCCCTATAATACACACTGGAACGGTGGATTTAAGAGGGCAACAAAAAAACTCCGTGGCGGATACTATTACCACATAGAGGCGGGTAAGTCGTTTATAGGCGGTGGTTTCTGGGGGCCTGAAACAAAAGACCTTCAGCGCATCAGGCAGGATATTGACCTGAATTATAAAGACTGGAGAAAATTGCTAGCGAGCAAAACAATTGTGCAGGCATTTGGTGGAATGGCCGGAACCCAGTTGGGCACTTCTCCCCGCGGATATGACAAAGGCCATCCGGCAATAGATCTGCTGAGGTACAAGCAGTTTTTACTGATACATAAATTCACTGACGAAGAAGTACTGAGTCCCGGATTTGCAAAAATAGTGAGCGGCACATTTAAGAAAATGCGCCCTTTTCTGGATTATATGAGCGAAGTACTTACTACCGATGCCAATGGCTTGAGCCTGGTGGATTAGTGTTGCAATTTGCGGAAGCAGAAGCCGGGCATTAATCGCCCGGGCGTACCTTCCAGTTTTTTGTGACGGTGTACATGCCCTGCTCAGGAACAGCGCCGCGGCGGTAAATGACAGCTCCGACGTAATACTCATATAGTGAAACTGAATCGGCAGAAAAGTAAACAACCCCGAGGCTGTCAATAAGTTTGCTGGTGTCCTTAACACTACGCCCGCTCTCCTGAAGGCGTACCAAGCCGGTGGACATTTTGTTTCTTTGTTCTGTACACGAAGAAGAGTCATATTTTATTCCCGCTTTTTCACACACGTTTTTTTGCAGCCGCAAAGCAGTAAGCAGCAGAGTGTCTGTGCTATACTCTTCTAATTGAAACTGATATCTACGCCTTTGAAACTCCAGTGTGCTGTGTGCTTTTTGTAAGGCCACTTTTACACTGCTTTTAAGTGTGATTGTATCTACAGACGCGATGCTCACACTGTCAATAAACACAGTATCTGACAAAGGAACCCCGCCGGAATGATACAATAATATCGCCTCTCTAAGTTTTTCGTTAACCCCCTGGATGGTATCAACTTTGTCAGGCAGGCAAGAGGCGCATGCGATGACTGCAATTAACAATAACCGATTCATCTGCAATAGATTTGAAAGGCTAAACGCATTTTACAATATCTTTTTCCGGAATGACCTATGCAAAGCCAGAAGTTACCGGCTTTTCACTCTTATTTTTTCAATTGAGTTGTATAACTCCTCCAGGCTTTCAATGCCCTTACATTCAGCCGCAGTATTTTTCTCAACAAACTGCTCGCCGGGCTTTTTGGCGTGGTATGCACCCCTCTCCAGTATCTTGCCCTGAAATGCTGCACTGAACTCTGTGCCGGTAAAGGCTGCAATTTGGCTCATAATAACAGGCAAACCTTCGTTATAATTGAGCAGCAATGTTCGGCTGTCAACTGTCGCAATTTCAATGATTGCCCTGTAAAACTTATCCAGTGCCATTCTGAAGTAATTGTCAGGGCGCGTATCCTCATCGCTGAGTTTGCCTTCCATACCGTATATATCAGGGGGCACAAAGCTGTTGATGCACTGCAATCCACTGGTTCTGCGGTTAGATTCGATAACAGCTGCTGGGCTGCGGTACATGATTACAAAAGGCGTATCTGGGTATAGCGAACGCAGTTGTTTGCAAAACATCAAGTGCCAACAGTCGTTTTTGATAAACAGCCTGTTTTCGGCGCCTGTTCGTTTGGCTCCATAAATTTTCACTACGGATCTGAACAACTGCTGCGCGCTGGTTTTCATTGCGTCGTCTTTTGAAACGGCAAGCCTGAGTACCTGGTCAAACAGTGGCACTTCAGACAGCGAGATATATTCGCTGTTCAAGCCCAGGCACTGGGAAACAAGTGTAGACCCGCAACGGGAAACATGAAATACAAAAGCAGAGGGCGGAACAAAATCAATATTTCCGGCCCACTCATTTATCATTCCGGCGGTAACAACACTATTGTATTGCTTTAAGTTTGCCGGCAGTGACCTGAACTTACGCAGGGTATCATTAAAAAAAGGTTCTGAAAACTCCAGGTTTCTGCAATTCAGGCATTTGAACAAAAGCTCATTCTTTTCTGAAAGTATTTTTTCAGGTATCCAGTTTTTCAGCACCTTTCGCAATTCATCCATAAAATTAATATCACTGCGAAAATACCCATCCCTGAATTTCCAGCAAACAGGCACCCTCGGTTTACCGGCTATTCACACCAAGGGGGAGGAAAAATCAGCAGGAAATACTGGGACTATAGCCCGGTGTTTGAAGTTTTATCAACGCGGAAAACAAAAATATAGACAGGCAGTTGTGTATCCATATTATCGTAAGCACTTACTTTCAGGCTGGTATCAATCTGACCAACAACAGAAGCGGCAGATGCAGTAGTGATAAAGTCTGACCAAAATGTATTTCCTGATAACTTTATGCCTGTTATTTGGTTGGTATGAGGCAATAAAATATTGCCTTTACGAATTTTAAAAATCCATTCGATTGGCTGATGAGCCGCCAGTGTGACAACCGTGTATGTACTCCCTGCACTGCACTTGAAATTCCTGAACATTTCATTTGGATGAGCCTTCTCAAAATCAGGATAATATTTAAGTTCCAAAGAAAAGCCTCGTTTTTCAAACATCTCTATGTATAAATCCAATACCTTTTCGGGTATTTTATTTTCGCGGGCTATTTCGGGGTATTCAGGAGTGTTAGGTGAGTCAGGTACTATAGATTGCTTCATCAGTCAATAAATTTCAATAAAAGTAAGATTTTGTTACGAATTATAGTATTTTATGACATTAATTTAAGTTTTTACAAGTACATACATTTAATTTATGCTCGGTTATTAAAGATTGTGCATTCCGGGACTATCTAATTCCTACTATAAGATGATACATTGCAGGCTTCAATGTATACAACCCATAATTACAGCCTGTGTGATTATTTATACTTCTGCTCAAACAAAAGGGTGAACAACCTAATTTACAGCACCATAATTTATTAATTTCGTATTATTGATAATTACAGAATCAAAAAATATGGTCACCGCTTTAGTAAAAGATAACTATCAGGCTATACTGGAAGCAGGCAAGCACAGGTACATTGCCGATGAGCAAGTGGCCACCGGTGGCGATGACACAGGTATGAGCCCTACCCAGCTATTGCTTTGCAGCCTCGCTTCTTGTACCTCTATAACAGTTAAAATGTATGCCAACAGAAAAGCGTGGCCTTTGGACGCTGTTCATGTTTCTGTTAAAATAAACAACTCAGGCGGAATAAATGGGGAAGATGAAATAATCAGAGATATTGCACTGTCGGGCAATTTGGATACTTTGCAAAAAGAACGCCTGCTGTACATAGCCAATCATTGCCCCGTGCATAAAATACTGAGTAGGCAAAATCTGATAACCACTAACTTAAAATAGTTTTTATGGACTTAAAAAACCTGACCAAAAAGTACTCCAATGGCGAAATCACAGTAGTATGGAAACCCGGAGTATGCATCCATTCGGCTATCTGTTTTCATTCACTGCCCCAGGTGTTTGACCCTGGCAAGAGGCCCTGGATAACCATGGCTGGTGCTGATACCGAACGCATTATACAACAGGTAAATAACTGCCCTTCGGGCGCACTTTCTTTTTTTAGAAATGCTGATGAAACGGAAAAAATGCGACAAATCAGCCGGTAACAAAAATAGAAGCCCTGAAAGACGGCCCATTAATGGTGCATGGCCATGTAACGGTCACCGATGCTAATGGCAATGAGACACAGCGCAGCAAAGCAACAGCTTTCTGCCGGTGCGGACATTCTGGCAACAAACCATTTTGCGACGAATCGCACAGAACAGCCGGGTTCAAAGACGGGAAATAAAGGAAGAGAATTATCTGAAATAGTAAACAAAAGGTTTGTAGCTACTATAGGCCCATCAGCGATGGAGTCCTGTATGTGTTGCGCCTTGAGTTCCTTAATTTTTTAACACCTTTCCAGTGGTCCGGGCCATAGCTGCCGAAAGGGAGCCTACCGCCACCTTCGGAACACCTGCTGATGTAGAAGCCTAGATTGACACAGATAGCCGATGGTTTCATACTATTATCTGCATCCCCATTAGCTTCTATATTTTCCAGGCCCATTATGTATTTTACCCTGGCATAAAAATGCCTTTTGAAAACGTAACCTACATTAACGTTCATACCAAAACAACTGCTTTTAATCACTGCATCTGCTCCAGTGCCTATTTTCAACGAACCACTTTTCCCATCTACACCATGGTATGCCTCTTGATCAAAGGACCCACCGAGGTAGTTGATTCTGTTTACTCCTGCACCAAAAACGAACCTTTTGCCACACCGCTCGCCGCTTTTGTACAGCAGGTCCAGCTGAATATCTGCAGTATTCAGGGTGTAGGTAATCTTGGGATCTGAAGTGACTTTACACCCTCCCATTTCGAAAGCAACACCTGGTTCAAAAAATATCTTTCCTCCCAGTGAAAAATCCCACAGTATTCCAATATTTCCGGTAGTGAGCATACTAGTGCTCACAGAATTGCCTGCTGCTTTTATTTTCAAGTTCGGCATGCAAAGCCCTCCCTCAAATGCAAACTGGGCTGTTGAGGACCCAGTGGCTATAATTACAATCAGCAGTGTAGTTAAGATTTTTTTCATAAAATCCGCTTTAAGTTTCCCTGTACAGGATTATCTGGAGCCTGTTTTAAATTATTTGTGAAATTACATAAATAATGGCAGTTGCCACCTTTAACATTGAATTTTTATTCAATAAAGAAAATCATTCAGGAAAAACCTGGAACTTCCATTGTAAACAAACAGCAGGCAACCATTTTTGGGTGGCTACGTTATTTTAATAGCAATAGCTGCCCCAGGTGGTTTGAAAGATGTGTTGTACGGCTTAAAACTACATTCAGCCTGTTGCGGTGCGGCTCTTTTGCAAAATCTTCGGCAGACACCGAAGTGTGTTTCATCAGCCAATCGGCTGGCTCCAGGCTCCTGAAGTGTTTTTCCAGCTTTGCATTTGTAGTGGACCAAGCGGCACGCAGGCTGGAAAGAGATGGCATTTGCTGCCCGGATTTGTCCGGATTTTTAATGAATACATCCAAAAAACCGGGGTACTCCCTTTCTTCAAACCCAAGCAACGGCAGCATATGATCGTGTACGGCAGTAAGATGCCCTAAAAGGTATATACCACTGTTCCGGCCGGGTGCCACATCTTTCATGAGTTGTTCATCTGAAAGCGAATCCAGTAATTTGTCTGCCTGATTTACCGTATTGAACCAATTGTCGAGAATTATTTTGACAACTATATCCATCAATTGAATTTTAAGGCACTAAAATAGCAGTTGTAAGAAATATGAACGCGATAAAGGTATAGCTGATATTTATAAAAGCCATGGGAAAAACATATCGCATTCATTTCTCCAAAGCACAGGGTACACGGAATTTAAATACCGTTTTTTAACGGTGTTAAAAGCAGAACCAAAATCCTACTTTTACCCCTACACTGAAAATCCATACTATGCCAATGAAAAACTACGGCGTCCTGAAAGGGCGCGTATTTGACCGAAAGCCAGCCTCAGCACAGGCCGAACACTACCAGCTGCTAGTAAACAGAAGCAGCAACTCACAAAGGGTTGCCATCAATACTCTTTCGCAGACGGCACCTGCTCTTGTCTTGTTCTACCACGATGACAATTTTCATCATGCAATTACAGATGCGATACTTGCTGCAAACCTGCCAAACGGCTATACTGAACTGAGGGGAAAATCTGACGCAAATGTGAATGTAAAAGGCATTTGCCTGGATCAGATCAGGTCAAATCTGTTTCACTTGCAGGACATGAAACCGCTTCAGCCATCAGCGCCGGGCCCCGACAACGATTTGAATGACAAACTGGATATGATAGTGAAACAGGCTATTAACGACCCTTCTGCAGTACTTTACGCATTTGGCGAGCACTGGCAGGATACGACGGGTGCAGATAACTACTTTCCGGAATTATCACCAAGCAGAGGCATTCACCAGATTCACATGAATCAAGGAAATCCGGCAGGCAGCAGCTACTATACCGAGAATGGCATATACCAGGACGGCGGATTGCTGTTTCATTTTCCCAGCCAAGGTAAGTGGGTTGCCGTTTTTACAGCGTTTCAGTCGCAGATGTTCCATACAGACGATGTATACGGTAAACCCCTGCCTGGATTCAAGCCGGGCTTGCCACCGGCCGGTGCTGCCACCGCTTCTTTGCATATTGTTGCAGCAATGGTAAACCCTTCGGGGAACGATACCGGAAAAGAATTTGTACTACTGCTCAACACCGGCACAACTGACATTAACCTTTCGGGCTGGCAGATAGCAGACAATTTGAATAAAAGAGATACTATAGGCAACATTACTTTGCATGCGGGGGATACTGTAAAAGTAACACTGAGCGGCAACGGGGCGCAGATGCCCAACAGCGGAGGCACTATTACTTTGCTGAACAAAGACGGCATAAAAGTGAGTGGCGTATCTTACACGAAGGCCGATGCTGCAACAGAAGGAGTGCTGGTAAGATTTTAGCACCACAGTGCTTTCAAACAACAATCCCTCTGGCTGCGGCAATAGGAATTGGCATTGAGCAAACAGGAGCAACCGGCTGAATGCCGCACAGTATAAACTTCCGAAACTGAATATATGCCCGACAAAGGCGGCCAACCCACGCGCTGCCACCGTGACACCCCAAACAATTAAATAACGAATATTTAATTACCTTTAAACCTAAGAACAGGATCAGATGGTATTCAGCAGTATAGTGTTCATTTTCTATTTTCTGCCGATTTTTTTTCTAACCTACTATTTGGCCGGTGATAAGTATAAGAATGCAATTATTTTACTCGGCAGTGTTTTCTTCTATGCCTGGGGTGCACCGAAGTTCATCTTTTATTACTGGGTGTTACCGTAATTGACTTTTATGTAGTGCGGCTGATGTTTGATCAGCAGGAAAAAGCCCGGCGCACCTTGCTGTTAAGCCTATCACTTTCTATCAACCTGGGCTTGCTGGTGTATTTCAAATACAGTAATTTTTTTGTTGAGAATATAAATATGGCTCTGGCTCAATTAGGTTTGAAACAGGTACTATGGACGAAACTCATATTGCCCATAGGTATTTCATTTTACACATTTGAGACCATTACTTATGTAGTAGATGTATACAGGAGGGTGCACAAACCGTTGCGCAATTTTTGGAATTACCAGATGTACATCATCCTATTTCCCAAATTAATAGCGGGCCCAATTATTCGGTTTCATGATTTTGCGGATCAGATATATGGCCATACGCTGCACGAAACAACCGATAACAAGCTGCGCGGATTGTACCGATTTTTCTTCGGGTTGGGCAAGAAAGTATTGATAGCAAATGTAATGGGCGCCAATGCTGATGCGATCTTTAACACATTGTTTACCGACCTGGGAACTTTTACACTATGGATTGGCATGCTCAGTTACACATTCCAGATCTATTTTGACTTTTCGGGCTATTCAGATATGGCCATAGGGCTGGGTATGATGATGGGATTCAGGTTCCCCGAGAATTTCAACAATCCATACATAGCAACCTCTGTTACAGATTTCTGGAGGCGCTGGCATATTACATTGGGCAGTTGGATGCGCAATTACCTGTACATACCACTTGGCGGAAACAAAGTGAAATCCAAACTAAGGCTATACCTGAATCTGTGGCTGGTATTTCTGGCATCGGGCTTTTGGCATGGTGCCGCATGGGGTTTCATATTGTGGGGAGCCTATCATGGTTTTTTTCTGGTAATAGAACGAATCTTTGCTGGCAGATGGCTGGAGAAAGCCGGCAGGTTTGCTTTTCTGTACACGTTTCCGGTGGTGCTGATTGGCTGGTTGTTTTTTAAGCTTGAGTCGTTGGGCACATCACTGCATTATCTGCGGCGGATGTTTGTGTGGCATGCCGGAAACGGCCACCATTGGGCAGCTGACAAGGAGTTTATTTTTTACCTTTCTGTAGCGGCATTTTTCTCTTTCTTCACACTCAGCCGCCGTGCCGGAAAGCTACAGGAAAAGTTGCTCTCCCCTAACTATACATTGGCCATGCACTGCACTATGATGATCCTTGGCTTGTTTGTCTTTATTTTATCAGCAGGAAAAATCACGGGGTCTGATTTTAATCCGTTTATTTATTTTAGATTTTGATGAAAGCTCAGAAAATAAAAGGCCTGTTGTTTTATCTGGCATTCCTGGTTATTTTTTTACCACTGCTGGTAGATAAGTTGCATTTTATTGAGACCAGTGCATTGAAGGGGAGTTATAAACTGGCAGATGACACCACTTTTTCGTTACAAGGTTGGTTATCCGGTGCTTATCAGCGTAAGAAAGAACAATACCTAAACGACAATACCAGCTTCAGGCCAGACCTAATCAGGCTAATTAACCAGATTGACTATTCAATGTTTGACAAATGCCATGCGGGATGGGACGTAAAAGGAAAAGATAGATGTTTGTTTCAGTTTCCGTACATAGATGCGTATTATGGTAAGGACTACGCAGGGTACAATCAAATATACTCCAGGTCAACGAAGCTGAAGGCAATACAGGATACGTTGGGTAAGCTGGGAAAACACCTGATTGTTGCATTTCTGCCGTGCAAAGCTTCATTCTATCCTGAGTATTTCCCTAATGACAGAGTGGAGAAAACCAGAGGCATGACAAATTACCAGGCATACCGGCAACTTTGCGATTCGCTTGGAATTCATGTGGTGGATATGGATACTTGGTTCAGGTCAATGAAGTACACAAGCAGGGAACCGCTTTTTTCAAGACAGGGAACTCACTGGACTGTTTATGGAGCCATACTTGGCGGTGACAGCCTGATCAGGTATATGGAGCATCTTACCGGCATTGCGGTAGAACACCCCAACTGGGCTGAAACAGAACACAGTAAGGTGCCACGTATGGGCGACGACGATGTTGCCAGTGAAATGAACCTGATATTTCCTGTAGCAGAGGAAACACTTGCGTACCCAAAAGTGAAAGAGATTCACGACACTGGCCGAAGGAAGATAAATGCAATCTACATTGGCGACAGCTATATGACCAAGATGGTACTCAATGGCGTGATACAAAAAATGAACAAACAATGTGAATACTGGTCTTATTTTGAAGAGGCACACAATATGCATGAAAACCGGTATGCTACAATTGCCGAATACGACTGGAAAGGAGCTATGAAAACAGCAGATTGCATTGTTATTGCATATACCTTATTTAACTTAAGGGATTTCGGCAGCGGATTTACTGAAAGTGCTTTTAATTATTACTATCCACAGGGTACACAACAGCCGGTTAATTGATATTCATGCCAAATGTCATCAGTTATCATTTTTGCTGAAAGGAAAAACAAGGCATAAAAAAAGAGACTGTAAACAGTCTCTTTTTTAAGATCGCTTAAAGAAGTATTATTTCTTTTTAGCGACTGCTCTTTTTTTAGGAGCAGCATTCTTTTTAGCTGCAACTTTCTTAGGAGCTGCTGCTTTTTTTGGTGCTGCTTTTTTCGGAGCAGCTGCTTTCTTTGGTGCAGCTTTTTTGGGAGCTGCTTTCTTTGCTGGAGCAGCTTTTTTCGGAGCTGCTTTCTTTGCTGCGGCTTTTTTCGGAGCCGCCTTCTTTGCTGTTGCCATAACTGTGAATTTAAGGGTTAAACAAAAATCTTTATGCTATATGGCAAAATCGCCGTAGGGGGTTAGGCCTCGGCGATTGCAGTATTAAATTCTTTTACTGATACTAAAGTCTTATTACGTGTCTTCCTGAATTCCACTAAACCATCAGCGATTGCATAAATGGTAAAATCCTTACCTAAACCTACGTTATTGCCAGGATGATAAACTGTACCACGCTGACGTACAATAATGTTTCCAGAGATAGCTGGCTGTCCGCCAAATATCTTCACTCCTAATCTTTTGCTCTGTGAGTCACGGCCGTTCCTTACACTGCCTTCCCCTTTTTTATGTGCCATTATTTGTTGTTAAATTATTATTACGAATTAAAGTTAAGGAAATCAATTTAAATTATGCAATAGCATTGATCTTTATTTTTGTCAGGGATTGACGATGGCCATTTTTCTTCTGGTATCCTTTACGCCTGTTCTTTTTAAAGATAATTACTTTGTCACCTTTTAAATGATCTATAATTGAAGCCTGAACTTTTTTATTGTTATTGCCTACAGTGATATTTCCTTCATTGCTAACCATGAGGATATCTGAAAACTCAACCTGATCACCGGCACTGCCTTCCAAACGGTGCACAAACAACTCATCATTCTGTTTTACTTTGAATTGCTGCCCTGCTATTGTTACTATTGCAAACATGATTTTTCTAAAATATTTCCGCAAAGATAACGCACTTTTTTATTTCAAACAAAAAAATCTGTTATTTTTTTTTATTTTGACGGAAATATTGCATATAAAGTTATCACGAGTAAGGTGCTATTGCCGCACAACCCTTGTATTTAATGCTAACTTTGGTGCCGAATAAAAAGAGATGAAAATAAAATCTTTCCTTGCCAAACCATACGCTTCCATCATTCACTCGAAGCTGCGAAAGGGGATGATGCTGGCTGAAGAACATCAGCAAGGCATCTTTCAGCATCTTATCAAACGCGCCGCCAATACGGCATTTGGCAAAGAACATGGTTTTAAAAAAATAAAAACATACGATGATTTTAAGAAAGCTGTTCCAGTACGCGACTATGAAGCATTTGCCCCTTATATAGATAAAATAAAGAACGGCGCGCAGGATGTATTGTGGAACGGCAGGCCTATTTATTTTGCGAAAACATCTGGTACTACCAGCGGAGCCAAGTATATACCTATCAGCAAAGATTCTATCTCCAATCATATTAACGGCGCCCGGGATGCACTACTGTGCTATATGGCAGAATCAGGCACCACAGAGTTTGCAAACGGGAAAATGATCTTTTTATCAGGCTCACCTGAACTGGAAAGAATAGGCTCCATACCAACCGGCCGGCTGAGCGGCATTGTGAATCATTTTATACCTCGCTACCTGCGTGGCAATCAGTTGCCATCGTACGAAACAAACTGCATAGAAGACTGGGAAGTGAAGCTGGATAAAATAGTGAATGAAACCATGCATGAGGACATGACACTGATTAGTGGCATACCGCCATGGATGCAGATGTACTTCGACTGGCTCAGTGAACGCAATGAAGGAAAAAAAATCAAGGAAATTTTCCCGAATCTGCAGGCGATATTACATGGGGGCGTGAATTTTGAACCGTATAAGGCTAGGCTTCTGGACAGCCTGGGCAAGCATGTGGATATGATAGAAACATTCCCGGCATCAGAAGGCTTTTTTGCTTTTCAGGATGTACCGGGCAAGGAGGGATTACTGCTGAACACCGACTCCGGCATTTTCTACGAGTTTATCCCTGCGGATGAAATATTCAACCCATCGCCTACACGGCTATCGCTGGGCGAAGTAGAAACGGGCGTTAACTATGCACTCATAGTTTCCACAAATGCGGGCCTGTGGGGATATAATATTGGCGATACTGTAAGGTTTGTAAATACCAACCCCTACAGACTGGTTGTGACCGGAAGGGTTAAACATTTTATTTCGGCGTTTGGTGAGCATGTGATTGGTGAGGAGGTGGAGCATGCGCTCAACAGTGCCTCAGCGGCTGAAGGCCTGCAAATCATAGAATTTACTGTAGCACCGGCCATTCAGGTAACACAAGGGCTGCCTTACCATGAATGGTTTATAGAGTTTGAAACACCACCACAGGATCTGATAGCATTTGCCGCCCGCGTGAACAAATACCTAAGGGACAAGAACATTTATTACAATGACCTGATTACCGGCAATATACTCGATACGCTGAAAATAAGGGTGATGAAAAAGAACTCATTTATTGAGTATATGAAATCAATCGGTAAACTAGGCGGACAGAATAAGGTACCAAGGCTCAGTAACGACCGTAAAATTGCAGATGCGTTACAGCCCTGGATCAGCTACTAACCGAAGTTTAAAACCCAAATTCACTAACAGTGCTGTCATCCAGCACGTAGTTTATGAATTCGTGATGGTTTTTTTCATTGCCTTTTACAATCCAGGTACCTGATATGATGTTCCCGTTCTTTATCTGCGCACGGCTTTTTACTGTCAGGTTGTACTGCTTCATCAGCAGCTCATACTTGTTGTGTTCTTTGTCGTTATCAGCATAAGTGATTCTGTAGGTTCGCAGCTGATTGTACCGCTCGAGCAGACGGTCGAAAAAAGAGAACAGGAACAAAACAGAGACTACCAGGATACACCCAAGCACGGAAGCAAAATAATAACCGCAGCCTATGCCCATGCCCAGTGCTGCAGACAGCCATATTGAGGCTGCAGTTGTAATACCGTTGACTCTGTTGTTGTCACTTTTGAAAATGACGCCCGCACCCAGAAAACCAATACCTACCACCACATTTGAAGCAATCCTGTCGGGGTTGCCATCTCCCCCAATGAATTTTGAAAAAACTGTAAACAGTGTAGCACCCAGGCAAATAAGAATAATAGTCCTGAACCCGGCAGATTTACTTCTGAGTTCACGCTCCATGCCCACAGCACCTCCAATAACTATTGACAAAGCCAGCTTTAAAATCAATTCATGATTCAATTCCATGCAGTTCCTATTGACAAAAGTAAAAGTACGAAAAGTCTCGAAGGGCGTTGCCCACCGCCAGTAGATTTCGCCCTTACAGGGCTTGTGCGTGTTGCCTTATTACGATGGGCGTTGCCCATCGCTGTGGGATTGAGCCCTCACAGGGCAGATATTGATGTCGGCTTTTTTATCAATTCGATGCAGGCTTATGCGTTTTGCCCTATTACGATGGGCGTTGCCCATCGCTGTGGGATTGAGCCCTTGTAGGGCAGATATTGATGTCGGCATTTTTATCAATTCGATGCACTGTCTTAATGGGCGTTGCCCACCGCCAGGAGATTTCGCCCTTGCAGGGCTTGCGCGTTTTGTCTTGTTACGATGGGCGTTGCCCATCGCTGTGGGATTGAGCCCTTGCAGGGCTTGTTGTTTTTTTGATCGAGGTTTTCACTCCCTGTGAGATTGTGCCATTACGGTGCTTTTAGAATCGTTCCTTTCCAAAGCGTTCATCTGTCTTGAGTTTAATTAGTGATTTAATAAAGTTGTTTGGCAACCCGGTACATAAATCGGGCAACAATACTAGTAGTTATTTAACTGTACCAGATCCGGAGCGGCAATAAAATTGCTGGAGTAGCGGTATCTGATATTTGCATTAAGGATAACCTTAAAACCGCTCATATCCTGCGGTGCTACCGGAAAGAAGTATGCCCGAAGTTCAATTGTTTCAAATATAAGGTGTTCGTTTCTTGCCCTAACGCCGCCACCAACACTCGTATAAAATGAAGATTTGGAGAACGAGCCATGCTCAGGTGTAAGCAAAGACATATCTATATACGGAAATGGTGCAAACTGGAATCCAAGTATTTTGAAATGGAGAAAAAATTCTGTTTCCAGCTGGAGGCTTATACGCTGGCCGCCCACGGCCGAATCAGATAAAAATCCCCTGAGGCCATAAAAATTATTAATGGCCAGCGGTGCTGTTGTTACCCTGTTATATAACTGAGTATAACTGGCATTGATGTACTGCCTGATCTTGGTACTGTTCCAGAAATGGATGCGGCTGAACAGAATGGCACCAAACAGCAACCCGCCATCCTGAATTTTGCTATTGTACAAAAATCCACCGGTGCGCAGATAGGCTTCAATAAAATCACCTTTGGGTGTGGCTATATATTTGGTAACGTTCAGCCCTGCATAGGGCCGCTCCATACTCAGTTGTTTGTGCCAGCCGGCTGTAACAGCTACTTTATAACCATAAGGCAAATCCTCGGTAGTACCGAAGCCATAAATGTACTGGGTTTTATAGTAATCCTGCCTGAACAAGGTAATCTGAGCCAGCAGTGCCTGCGAACTGTTGAAAACGGGGTTGAACCGGTTGTTTACCTGAAAGGGAATATCGGTGAAAAAACGATTGTAGTACCTCAGTGCCAGAAACTTTCTGTCGCGTTTGGAATTGATGTCATCAGTCAGTTTCCTGATGCCCAGGTTATATCCGGCCCAGAGGTCAAAAAGGTTGTATTTGTACTCGAGCAGGTTAGAGTCGGGTGTATTGTATGCGTTATGAGACTCGTTGTGGCTGATGGTGAGCCAGCCTGCAAATCTGGAATAGGGCGAAACAAGCCTGCGGCTGAGTGATACATATTCTGTTGCTTCCTCTTCCAGCGTATAATCACTCATATTCATCACAGTGTACCCGGCGGTACCGTCTATAAATGAGTGGCCGATATTTGTTTTTCGATACAGCGCACCATACCCAAAATTAGGGCTGCGGTTATAATCGTACAGCCCGGAAATTTCTACCCGCTGGCCCATACCCACGAAGTTGGCGTCATAAAGGTTGATGCTGATGTGGTTCAACCCGTTGGATCCACCACCACCACCTATACTAAACAGGTCTTTGGTATATACCGTAACATCAACAGAATCTGAAGTACCCGGAACCTCATTTACCAGAATCCTCGCATCCTGTATAAACTCCAGCGAACGGATATGGCGTTCGTTATCTGCCAGCATAAAAGCGTTGAGCCGGGTATTTTCTTCGATGAACAGGTTATTCCGGATCACAAAACGGCGGGTTGTATGGTGCAACTTGCTTCCTATTTTTGCCGCCCTGCTGTTATCCCTGGCACTTGTATCATAAAACGACCAGTTGAAACCGTATGGCTCAATGAAAATATGCCGGATGATTCTGCCCTGGTAGGGCAGATAGGAATCTTCACTCTTGCCGTTCAGGTAGCTTTCATCGGCATTGGCTTCCGGAGTACGAGTAACAGAATTGACCGCCTGCTGAAAGATATTGTTCACAAACTTATTCTGTGTAAAACGCAGTTTCTTCAGGTCGAGCGTATCCGGTAGTTTCACCTCCTGGGCATTCAACGCCCCTGCGGCTATGCCGAAAAACAAAATGAATAATATGACCCTGCCTGCTGGCTGCAATAGACAATTTTTAGAAACAATGATAAAAAAACGGCATGAGGTTACAATATTACAAGTAAACCACATCAAAAAACATGCTTAACTAATTGGCAGTGTAACTTTTAACGTTATAGAATATTCTGGCTCAACAGCCTCAATTCCTGTACCCATTTCCCCGGGCAATACACATTTCCCGGGGAGGAGCGCTCAATGTTCAATAGCCTAAAATTTTTGTAATGCATTTAACTGTATTTAGGGGCTTGAGGTTCTGCCTTCTTCCTTATTCGCAAATTTGACGTTATTTTGAGCAGGAATTATGAGGCGTTTTTGTTTCTTTTTACTATTCAGTTTTTTGTGTGCGTATTCTGTTATGGGCCAGTCGCCCAAACGTGAGTTTCGCGGAGCCTGGATTGCATCGGTGGCGAATATTGACTGGCCCTCAAAACCCGGCCTGCCAGCTGCCGAACAGCAACAGCAATTCATTCAGCTACTGGATAAGCTGAAAGCCCTTGGGTGCAATGCAGTGATAGTGCAGATAAGGCCGGTATGTGATGCTTTTTACAATTCAAAAATTGAACCATGGAGCCACTACCTTACCGGCAGGCAGGGTGAGGCACCAACCCCGTATTACGACCCACTGGTGTTTATGGTGGATGAGGCACACAAGCGCAACATGGAGTTTCATGCCTGGTTTAACCCATACAGGGCACTCATGGACAGCAAGGTGAACAACAATCCGCCGTCTCACATTACACGCCGCCACCCTGAGTGGACTATTAGTTATGGCGGCAAAACCTACCTGGACCCCGGTATACCTGAAGTGCGTGAATATGTAACCAGTGTGATCAGCGATGTGGTAAAACGGTATGATATTGATGCTGTGCACCTGGACGATTATTTTTATCCGTACCGTGTGCCGGGCAAGCCGTTTGGCGATGCAAAAACTTATGCCCGCTTTGGCAACGGCAAATCGCTGGATGACTGGCGTAGAGACAATGTAAGCCTGTTCATAGCAATGCTCAACAACAGTATCAAGCAGATAAAGCCTACCATGAAGCTAGGGATAAGCCCATTTGGTGTATGGCGCAACAAAAGCAAAGACCCCGACGGCTCTGAAACCCATGGTGGCCAGACCAATTACGATGACCTGTATGCAGATGTAGTGCTGTGGATGCAGAAAGGCTGGATAGACTATCTGATGCCACAACTATATTGGGAACATAACCACCATGCCGCATCGTTTAACACACTTATGCCCTGGTGGTACGGCCACTGTTATAAAAGGCATATGTACTACGGGCTGGGCCTGTACCGTATGACCAACGCACGCAAAGGCCCCTGGGCCAGTGCACACGAATTGCTGTGGCAGATGCGCGACATACGGGAGCAATGCCCTAATACCGGCTACTGCTTCTACAGCGCTACTTGTTTTGACAAGGTACGTGGCCCTATAAAAGACAGTATACAATATGGCATTGCCAAATACCCTGCACTGGTGCCACCAATGGTATGGCTGGATAGTGTAGCACCTGCGGCACCCAAACTCAGCATAGTGCCAAAAGGAAAGGAAGCAGAACTGAGCTGGCAGGAACTCAACCCCTCAAAAGAACCACTCAGGTATGTTGTGTACAGGTTTAACAACAACGAGCCGGTGAACCTGGATCGCAACGACCGCATTATTTCAATACAGCAAAGCACAGAATTTAAGGATACTGATACAAGGCATCATGGCCACTGCACCTATGTAGTTACTGCTCTCGACAGAATGTGGAACGAGAGTAAGGCAAGTAATGTGGTGACGGGGAACTGATTGGATTTTTATCACCATTTTCAGAAATTATATTCAGGTAGTGCTTGTGAATTGAAGCAGCCTTCTTGATCACATACAGAAATCAATACGCTTTCTAAGCATGCATTCTTACCTTTAACGACTACAATTAACCGCTACATGAAAAATATATTTATTCTCAGCATTCTTCTGCTCATTAATGCATCAGCATTCAGCCAGGGCTCTGATACTTTTGAGGTACGTTTTGCGATAAGAATTACCAGCCTTACAAAAGCCAATGAAGCGTATCTGGATAAGCTGATAAAGATGAACAAAATAAAGCCAGGACAGCAGTTGATGCTACTGGGCTATGCCGACTACCGCGGCACACCGGCGCACAATGATACAGTATCTGCCGAACGGGCGGGCAGTGTGCAGGCATACCTGCTGTCC